>JBOGZH010000381.1:0-4184 GCA_050697095.1 Solirubrobacterales bacterium | reverse complement strand
CGCGTGGCTCGCGCGGCGTCGTCTGCGGCCCGGGCGGGAGCGCCGGGCCTCGTCGGCTGCGGGCGCTCCACCCGCCCAGGCGTGGTTGACCCCGATCCTGGTCGACTACTTCGGTCGGGACGGGAGCACGGCGATGATGGCGTTGCTCGCGACCTCACCCGAGGTGGTCATCGACGAGAAGTACCCCTACGAGCGTCGCTACTTCACCTACCTGTGGCGCTGGTCGCGACTGCTCTCACGCACCGACTGGCCGGGCGCCCTGTGGGCGAAGGACGACGTGGTGTCGATCTCCCAGGAACAGTCGCCGGGGCTGCTGGGTCCGCCGCCGTGGTTGCCGCGCGAGCTGCTCGAGGCGGGGCGAGACGGCGCGCCGATCGCGCACCGCTGCTTCGAGCTGGCCTGGGCGGAGCTGTCGGCCCGCTCGATCGAGCGCGCACGCTCGCGGGGGCGCGAGGCGGTGACGCCCCGCTACTACGCGGAGAAGCACGGCAACACGTGGCTGGTGGACACGCGCGAGCTTCCCCCGCTGAGGCTGATCGTGCTGCTGCGCGATCCCCGCGACACGCACGCCTCGATCCGAGCCTTCGAGCAGAAGGAGCCCGCGACCAGCTTCGCGATCCAGGACGCGTGGGCGGGCACCGACCGACTGGCCGGGATCCTCGATCGCCACCGCCAGCGGCTGCGCTGGATCGCGGGCCTGATCCAGGACGAGAGCGTGCCGGTGGTCCGCTACGAGGAGCTGAGCGGAGACCCCGGGGGAGTGGCCCGCCGCTTGGAGGGGCACTTGGAGATCGAGCTCGACCACGCGGCGCTGGACAGCGGCGGGCTCGCGGCCAGGCACGGATCGTCGACGCGGAACGGCTCGGGTCGCTGGCGGCGCGATCTCGATCCCGAGACCGCGGAGCGGTTCACCCGCGAGCTCCGCCCCGAGCTTCAGGCCGTGGGCTTCGAGACGTGACGTCGCTGATCACGCGCTTGAAGGCCGCCCGGGCTCGGTCGGGGGGGAAGCGGTCGAGGATGTCGCGTCGTCCGGCGCCGGCGATCCGCTCGGCGTAGTCCCTGTCCAGCAGCATCTTGACCACCGCCGCGGTCAGCGCCTCGGGGTCATCGGGCGGCACCAGCAGCGCGGTCTCCGCGTCCCCGAGCACCTCGGGGATCGCGCCGACCCGGGTCGCCACGACGGGGCGGCCGGCGACGAGCGCCTCGCAGCTCGCCCGCCCGAACGACTCGGGGACACGGACAGGGTTGACGAAGACGTCGGCCGCCGCGTACGCGTCGGCGATCCGTTCGACGCTCGGAACGAACGCGACCGCCCCCTCGACGCCGAGCTCGCGCGCGATCTCCGGAAGCTCGTCCGCGAAGGCGAGGTCCTTGCGCCGCGGGAACGGGCTGCCGACGATCGCGCACCTCGCGGAGGGCAGCTCGCTGCGGATCTCCGGGAGCGCCCGGATCAGCACGTCCTGGCCGCGTCCGCGGGTGAGATTGCCGACCGCGACAACACACGGCTCGTCGGCCGGGATCCCGATCGTGTCCCGAAAGCCCGCTCTGTCGCCGTCCCCGTAGGCGTCGCGGATCGGCGGGTAGGCGATCGTGACCTCGCGGCGACCGCGCCCGAACTGCCGCGCCGCGGTCTCCGAGCATGCGACGATCGCAGTGGCGAGCCGGCTGTTGAGGGCGATCAGCGCCCTTCCCCCGGCCGCGCCTGCGACCGACATCCTGACCCCGCCACCCCCGGCGAGGATCTCGGCCGCGTAGACGATCGTGGGGATCCGCTCCAGGCGCGCCGCGAGCACCGCCGACGGCAGCGTGGTCGTCGCCAGGACCACTACCTGCGGCCGCGTGGCCCGGAGGTGCCCGCGAAACGCGCGCACCTCGCGCACGAGCCTTCGGAGCGCGCCCCCGAGGGCCCCGGGGCCCTCCGGCAGGATGATCGCGGCGTAGGGAAGCTCGGTCACCGGAGCCACGGCGCGAAAGGCGTCCGCGACGGGACCCGGCCCGGGAACCGCCACCTCGAGCGAGCCCTCCTCGGCGAGCCAGTCCAGCCCCAGCTCGAGGTCCCTGAACGGACCGCTGAGCTCGGCGAGGTGAAAGACGACCAGCGTCCTGGGCGAGCTCACCTCCGTCGCAGCCTTGCCCGCCTCGCGGCTCGCCGCCGCAGGGTTGCGAGCGGGCCGGGCGGCCGCGCCGTCAGAGCGCCGTCCGGGAACGACTCCGTCGGCTGAGCGGCGCGGTATCCGTGGACCCGGCCGCGCAGCCCCGCGAGGTTGCGATCGATCACTGCCTGCCCGGCGCACAGCGCCCCGTCGCGGGCGAGCACTCCGGCGGCGCGCGACGGGCTGCGAAGCACGCGCCACTTGCGGAGCACGTAGCCGCGGCCGAAGCCCATCAGGTAGTTCTTGCGTGCGGAGCCGGAGCCCAGCGTGGCCGAGTGCTCGTGCGTCCCCAGCGCCTCGCGGGCCAGCGCGCACCGCGCCCCCTCCCGAAGCAGCCGCAGGACCAGATCGACGTCCTCCCAGTACGCGAACAGGCGCTCGTCGAAGCCGCCCGCGTCGAGGAAGGCGCTGCGATCGAAAGCCGCCGCAGCCCCCGAGGGGCCGACGGGGGCCGGCACGCCGGCCTCCAGCCGCGAGGTGGGCTCGCCGTTGAGGTAGTCGAAGACGAGCAGCGTGCGGTCGAGCTCCATCCCGGCGGAGTCGATCAGGGACCGGTCGCTTCCGTCGCGCAGCACCCCGGCGGCCATCACGACGCCGCGCGCCGGATCCAGGGTCCCCGCGATCGCCTCGACGAAACCCGGTTCGCAGACGCAGTCGTCGTTGAGGAGCACGAGCGCGTCGCCGCCGGCGCGCTCGGCCGCGATGTTCACGGCGCGCGAGAAGCCGGCGTTTCGCTCCAGCCCGATCACCTCGACGCCCGAATGGCTCTCGCAGGCCCGGGAGACCGCCCCCCCGGACCCGTTGTCGACCACGATCGCCTCGTGGTCCGCGGTCTGGACGGCGAGCGAGTCGAGCAGCCTCCCGAGCCGCTCGCCGCCCCCGTGCGAGGGAACGACAACTGACGCCGAGCGCATTCCGCCGCTCCTAGTGGGGCCTCGCGTCAGCGGAACGCCTCGCCTCCACCACCATCGTGCCCCCCCTGCCCGCGAGCCCGGCGGCGAGCTCCAGCGCCACCGCGACCGGAACGAGCAGCGGCCCGGCGACCGCGGTCACGGCGAGATCGCGCCGCCGGTCCCGTGGCCTCGCCTCCCGCAGGTCGCGCTTGATGAACCGAAACGCGACGTCTCGCTCCCGGGTGAGGCGGTTGAGCAGCGTCTGCCACATACCGAGCGGATTCTGCTCGATCAGGAGATGCCGGACGCGCTCGAGGTGGAACCCGGTGCGCTCCAGGAGCAGGCGGAGGCCCCCGGCCGTGAAGTGCGTGCGATGGCGCGGCACGTCCTGGTGAAACCACGCGTCGCCGCCGATCCGGGCCTGGAGGCTGGCCAGGTCCGGGCAGGCGACGACCGCCCGCCCGCCCGGCGCCAGCCACCCGTGTACCCGATGCAGCGCCGCGGCCGGGTCGTCGAGGTGCTCGAGCACGTGCCACATGACGACGGCGTCCTGGCTGCGGTCGCCGACCCGGGCCTCCTCGATCCCGACGTTCTCGACGGTCACGCCCCGCTCGCGGGCGAGCGCGCTGCCCGCCGCCGAGGGCTCGATCCCCGAGACCAGATAGCCGCCCACCGCAAGCCGGGCGAGGAAGCGCCCGTCCCCCGCCCCGACCTCGAGGATGCGGGCGCACTCCGGGACCCGCGCCAGGAAGCGGGTGCGATCGGCCTCGGTCAGGCGCCGCAGCGGCTCCAGCAGCCAGTCCACGGACCGGCGGGCCGGGGCGTACGTCCCCGCCTCGTAGAGGCGGTCCGTGCGACTCGAGGCGGCCTCGAGCGTCACCGCGGAACCGCACCGCTCGCACCGGGCGAGCGGGTAGCCGGCCCGGCGCGCCAGCTGAGGATCGGAGGCCGAGGCCTGTCGCCACGGCCGCAGCCGTCCACCGCACGCCGGGCACATCGGGCCGAGAGGGCTAAAACGCACCCGTCCCGCGCACGATCGCCGGGACGGTCTGGAACAGGATCCGCAGGTCTCGACCGAGCGACATGTTCTCCACGTAGTCGAGCTCGACGGCGAGGCGCTCGGCGAAGCTCAGCTCCC
>JBOGZH010000380.1:0-5437 GCA_050697095.1 Solirubrobacterales bacterium | reverse complement strand
CTGCCGCACTCCGAGCGCCACCGGTATGCGCCGAAGCTTCGCGATCGCGGCGAACGCGATCGCGAAAGGGTTCGGGCCCATGACCCAGATGCCATCGAGGTCAGTCAGGGTTCGCCAGCACTGCCGGAGCGACCAGGTAACCGATCCGGGCAGGGCTGAAGGCCGAGAGAGCGATTCGTAATAGGGAAGGGCGACGAAACGCGCGTGCGCTGCGACGGGGTGTCGCATCGCGGACGCGCTCGGATCGAGTCGCCCCATGACGACGACGCCGCCGAGGTGGTTGCCGACTTCGTTGACGAAGAGTGCAAACGAGCGGCTGGCGCTGACTCCTTCCGGCAGCCGCTGGTACGGGTAGTCCGAGTACACGCATAGGCGCACGGCAGCAGACTAGGCTCGATCGGAGAACTTCGCTCACCGTGAAGGTGGAGCGGTCAGTCTCGACCCGCTGGAGATCGTGAGAAGACCAGCGCGGAGGTGCCGCCCCGCTCTTCCTTCGGCCACGTGGCGGGGCGGTCGCCACGGAGATATCGCACGATCCCGCCCAGCCCGGTGGCCTGCAGGAACACGAGCTGGGCCGCAAGCCGCTCCGGGAACGTGGACCTCGGTCGGGCAGACGCCGCAAGCCCGGCGAGATGGCCGACCACGAATGCGACAGCGAGACGGCTGCGGGTGACGCATGCAAGCGCCTGAGCTATCAGCAGAGCATGGGCCACGGGGCCGAACACCGCTCGCGCCAATTTGTGGCCCCACAGCTCGACGGCCACGGGGCTTCGCCACGGGACCAGCAGGCCGCGGCGGCGCCACAGGAGATCAAGTAGACCGGCGACCGTCCGGGTCCGACGCTCCCACCCGGCCCACAGCCCGGGATCGTGCCGCTCCACGGCGGTCGCCTGGGGCTCGTAGCAGACGGCGCCGCCCTGCTCTATGACGTCCAGCCCCATCCACAGGTCGTCCACGATCACATCCGGTGGCAGGCGGCGGAAGCTCGAGCGGCGAACGGCGGCCAGCTCGCCGACGACACCGATCGTGGTGCCACGCAGCGATTCCCGACGCTTCACCCACGACTCGAAGCGCCAGTAGGCTTGCTCTGTCGACCCCTCGACGCGCTTCTCGCCGGCCACGGCACTCACGTCGGGATCCCCGAACCAGCGCGCCAGAGCCTCCAGCGAACCGGGCTCGAAGCGAGTGTCCGCGTCCGTGATCACCACGATCGGCCGCGTCGACGCGGCAATTCCCCGGTTCACCGCCTCTGCCTTGCCAAGCCGCTCTTGCGCCTGGAGCACTCGCGCGCCCGTCCCCCGGGCCGCCTCCGCCGTCTCAGGATCCTCGGTGACGACGATCACCTCGAGCGCGCCCGGATACCCGTTCCGGCGCACGTCTTCCACCTTGGACGCGATCACCTCCCGTTCGTGGTAGGCAGGCACGATCACGCTGAGAGCGGGAGGCTCGCCCAGCGCCGGTGGCGCGCGGGTCGCCCGGCGGCGCGACGTCAGGGCGAGCCACAGCGGGTAGAGGAGAGGCGCGACACTGAGGATCCCGATCAGCGCCCACGTCGAGCGCCTGGGCCAGCCCGCATGAGCGCAGACGCTCACCTGCGCTTGCGCCGGAAGGGACCGGTTACCTCGTACACGGCGCCGAGGCCGAATGCGCGCTGCGAGGCGAAGTACATCCGCCGCCCCGAGGGATCGAAGCAGACGCCCGCGACCTCGGAGGAGAGATCGATCTCCGGGTCGTTGTGCTCTGGCCCGGTCAGCTTCAGGAGCCGGGCCACGATTCGGTTCGGGCTGGGCGTGATCACCGCGATGTCGAAGGGATCGGCGCCTCCGTCCTCGCACACGTACAGATCCCCCGCGCGCGAGACCGTGATGTTGTCGACGTGGGTGAGCGGCGGATCGGTGAGCCGCTCGGGGTCGTAGATCACCCGGAGCTGCCCCGTTCGCACGTTGTAGCGGCGGATCCTGCTGTCGCCGGTGGTCGCGATGTAGACATGGCCGTGGTCGTACCAGATCCCCTCGCTGTGCGGGAACCTCGTCGCCTCGGGAACCTGATGGCGCGTGGGAGTCCCCGTCGCCGCGGGATCGGGAACGGGCAGCCAGTCCACGCGGCGGTCCGTTCGCACGCTCGCGATCTCGAGCCTTCCTTCGCGGAGGTCTCCCTTGCGGCGCGGGCTGAAGCGGTAGAAGCCGCCGTCGGCCGTGTCCTCGGTGAGATAGACATGGCCCCGCTTGCGGTCGACACACGCGGCCTCGTGCGTGAACACCCCGAGCGCCGGGCGGGCCTGGGCGTCGCGTCGACCCCGCGGATCGCACTCCCATACGCGCCCCCTCGGATGCTCCTCGCAGGACAGCCAGGTGCCCCATGGGGTCGGTCCGCCGGCGCAGTTCGTGCTCGTGTCACCGAGGATGCGGTAGGCCCTTACGATCTTTCCGCGGGGCGCGAAGCGGATCGCGCTGGCGCCTCCTTCGCCCGCGCTGCCGAGCAGCGGTGCGGCGTCGCCTGTGTCCGCGGCGGTCGGGACTTCGGCGTTGGAGACCAGGATCCACCCGCCGTCGGCCGTCCGGAAGGTCGCCGCCCCGTCGGAGAAGATGTGCCAGACGTAGCTCGTTCCGGGAACCGGCCGGCCGCCGCGAGCGATCACGCGCGAGCGGAACCCCTTCGGAAGCATGATCCCGCTCTCGTCCGGCGGTCCCAGCGGTCCGTAGGGACCGTGGCCGGACCTCGTCGCCGACGCGAGCGCCTGCTCCCAAAACCGGGGCCCGAACGCAAGCACCCCCGCGGCGACCACACCCGTACGGATGAACTCGCGGCGGCGCAGCATCGCGGGTCCGCCACGCTACCGGATGCGCCGGCGCGGTGTGCGAAGGATCGCTATGCCGCGACCGGCTCACGCATCGTGACAAGCACCATCCAGGCGTGCTTACGCAGCCACGGCACCGCTCGGAAGAGCCGGCTGTCGAGTGCGCGCAGTCGGGCCGCGACGGGAGTGAACAGGGACGAGTTACGGAGCGGTACCGCAGCCAGCGAGAGGAGATTGCAGAAGTGCGTCTCCACGCTGGCAAAGAACTGTTTCGCCATTTCCACATCGCCGATCCGAAGCGGGTGCTCATCTCGGGTCCGGAGTTCGGGGGTGCGCCGCCGATAGAGGTTGATCAGCGGATTGTGTCCGAGGGGCTCGATGAAGACCGCCGTGCCGTCCTCCTTCAGCACGCGGCTGATCTCAGCGTACGCCTTGCGTAAATCCAGGTGGTGGAGGATCGCGTCTCCGCACACCACGTCGAAGCTGCGATCCTCGAGCTCGAGCCTCTCGCAATCCATGACCGCGAAGGAAACGCGCTCATCGAAGCGCTCGCGTCTGGCGGTCTCCCGCGCCCTCTCGACCGCAACGGGGGATATGTCCACCCCGGTCACGTCGGCCCCAGCCTCGGCGAGCTGAAAGGAGTAGCCGCCCGTGCCGCAGCCGTACTCGAGCACCCGTCGCCCGGAAGCGACCCGGCGCAGCCGCTCCTGATACATGTCGTACGCCCCGCCGGGCAGCGCATAGGCCACCGCGTAGAACTTCGCCGCCGGCTCACGGCTGTGGGCGTCCATCGCGTAGAGGCGATCGTGAAACTCACGCTCCCGGTCTTGCCGGGTCCTGGTGTCGCTACTCGATTCGGCCACGAAAGACGGCAAGGCCGGTGAGGAGCAGGATCTTGACGTCGAGCCACAGCGACCAGTTCGCGATGTAGTAGTTGTCGTACTCGACCCGTTCCACCAGGGGCGTTCTGCCCCTCAGGCCGTGGACCTGGGCCCAGCCGGTGATCCCGGCCTTCACCCGGTGGCGGAGGTCGTAGCGGCGCACCCGCTCCTCGAAGGCCCGGACGTACTCCGGGCGCTCGGGGCGAGGCCCGACAATCGACATCTCCCCGCGCAGCACGTTGAACAGCTGGGGGAGCTCATCGAGTGAGGTTCGGCGCAGGAAGGTGCCGAAGCGAGTGCGGCGGTCGGCCCCCTCGACGCCTCCCGGTGCGAGGCCCTGCGCGAACGCCTCCCATCCGGCCTCGAGCGAGGAGCGGTAATCCGGTTGACCCCGCATGGTCCTGAACTTGAGCATGTCGAACTCGCGCCGGTCGAGCCCTACCCTGCGCTGGCGGAAGAGCAGGGGACGGCCAATCGACACCAGCACCCCGGCCGCCGCAGCGATGAGGACGGGCGAGAGGACCGCGATGGCGAGTGCGGCGATGACGCGGTCGAACCCGTGCTTCACCGCCGTTTGCCAGCCCCGCGCGAACGACGGGTAGATACTGACCAGCGGCAGGGCCCCGACCCGCTCGACAACCACGCGGTCGGGTAACCCCTCGAACAGCCGTGGAACGATCGAGACGGAGACCCCCAGCTGCTCGAGACGCTGCAACGAGTCGAGCTCGACCTCGGGGGGTGAGCTGGAGAAACTGATGATCGCGTGCTCGACCCCGTGCTCGACGACCGCGTGCTCCAGGCGTGAGAGATCGCCCAGCTGCGGGACAATCGGATCATCCGCGGCGGCGCCGCCTTCCGCCCCGTGCAGGAAGCCAACCGGGCGGAGGCCGATCTCGGGGCTGGCGAGCAGCCGGTTGGCGAGCAGATGACCAACACGTCCGGCGCCGATGATCAGGGTGGGACGACCCCCGCCGTGCTTGCGCCGAGCCCTCGTTTCGGCCACGGTCACCGCGGCGTGCCCGACCGTCAGGAAGGCGGCGGTGAAGAACCACTCCCGGAGCCCCTGCGATCCAGTGACGTCCTCGGCGGTGAGCAGGATGCGGGCGAAGGTCATCGCCATCACAGCGACGGCCGTCGCGGCGAGGATGTAGCCCGCATCATCAAGAAACCTCGGGCCGATGCGGGGCCCGTACATTCCGTGAAGGGCGAGCAGCGCGAGAACGATCAGCGGCAGCGCGACCAACCACACGGGGCCCTCCACCGGATCGTCGGCGGCGGGCGCCGTGAGAACCACCGCGGCAATCGCGACGCCGAGCATCAGCACATCCACCACGAGCTGCCACCGCTCCGGCGCGATGCCCCTGCGGCGCGGGTCGGCGGCTGCGGCCCGGCTGCCCTCCGGGCCCCCACCCGGCTCGCGCCCGCCCGTCACCGGAGCCGGTTCGGCGAGCTTCGTTCCGGCGGCAGGCGCGCCCGCCGTCGCTGACTGATGATCATCACGGGACATCTGTTCCTCCCAGGCCTGGGCCCAGTGTTGCGGATTATTCCGTTCACCGTCACGTCGGATGCGGCGAGATCCTCGCCCCGAAGTGCGACAGCCGATACCTTCCGCCGTAATGGGCGTTCAAGGCGGCACCGCCGATGCCTCGCCACCTTCCTCCGCCATCTGGACCGCCGCACTCTCCCTGCGGGTCGACAACGTCACGGCCGAGGTTGTCACGGCGATGCGCGAGGCGGAAATTCGAACGCTGCTCCTGAA
>JBOGZH010000379.1:0-2223 GCA_050697095.1 Solirubrobacterales bacterium | reverse complement strand
CGCCCGGGGGCAGCTCGTACAGGCTGGCGCCGAGCCGCTCTGCACCGGCCTGCCGGCCGAGGCGGGCGCGCCGGAAGGAGTACACCGGCCCGTCGCTGTCGCCGTCGAAGCTCGGATCGAAGACGTTCGCGGTCATCTCCCGGTGAACCTCGGCTCGCGCTTCTCCAGGAACGCGTCCATCCCCTCGATGCGGTCCTCGGTCGCCATCGACAGCTCGTACAGGCGGCGCTCGGTCTCGAGCCCGGTGGTAAGCGCGGTCTCGTCCGCCGCCAGCACCGCCTGCTTGGCGAGCCGCGCCGCGATCGGAGGGCGCCGGGCCACCCGCCCGGCCAGCTCCAGGGCCCGCTCCAGCCACTCGCCCTTCGGATGGACCTCGTTCACGATCCCGATCCGCTCCGCCTCGCCGGCGTCAAAGCGTCGCCCGGTGAGGACGAGCTCCATCGCGCGCTGCTTGCCGGCGACGCGGGTCAGCCGCTGCGTGCCGCCGGCGCCGGGAATGATCCCGAGCGTGATCTCCGGCTGGCCGAACACGGCCGTCTCGGAGGCGACGACGAGGTCGCAGAGCAGCGCGAGCTCGCAGCCACCGCCCAGCGCCCATCCTGAGACGGCCGCGACCAGCGGCGTGCGGCAGGCGGCGAGCCGCTTCCAGAACGCCGCCGAGGAGTGGACGAGGGCCTCCTGGAAGCTGCGTTCGCGCAGCGCGCCGACGTCGGCGCCTGAGGCGAAGACCTCGTCGCCGCCGGCGATCACGACGCAGCGGACCTCGGGGTCGGCGTCGAAGGCCTCGACCGCGCTCGCGAGCCCGTCCATCACCTCGGGCGAGAGGGCGTTCCGCGCCTCGGGCCGATTCAGCCGACACAGCCCAACGTGCCCATCAGCAGAAGTCTCGACCAGATCACCCACCGGCTACTCCTCCATCGGCGTCATCGCGTTCACTCCCGTCGCGCCGCGGCCGATGATCAGCTTCTGGATCTGGGAGGTGCCCTCGTACAGGGTCGTCACGCGGGCGTCGCGCAGATAGCGCTCCACGGGGTAGTCGTCGACGTACCCCGACCCGCCGTGCACCTGGATCGCGTCGTTCGCGCACTCGACCGCGGCCTCGGTCGCGTAAGCTTCGCGATCGAGGTCTCCACCGTGTTCGGCTTGCCCTCGTCCTTGAGGATCCCCGCGCGCCGCACCAGCAGCCGCGCCGCATCGCGCTTCACGATCATCTCCGCGATCAGCTCCTGAACGAGCTGGAACCGCGCGATCGGGACGCCGAACTGGTGCCGCTCGGTCGAGTAGGCGACCGACGCGTCCACGCACCCCTGGCAGATCCCCACGCATCCGGCGGCGACGCTGTAGCGCCCGCTGTCGAGGGCGCTCATCGCGACCTTGAACCCGTCGCCGATCTCGCCGAGCATCGCGTCGTCGGGGACCTCCACCTCCTCCAGCGAGATCTCCGCGGTGTCGGAGGCGCGCAGCCCGAGCTTGCCGTGGATCTCCTGCGCGTGGAAGCCATCGGACCGAGTCGGAACGAGGAAGCACGCGAGCCCGCGGTGCTCCTTCTCCGGATCGGTTTGGGCGAACACGAGCGCCACCTCCGAGACGTTGCCGAGCGAGATCCACATCTTCTGCCCCGAGATCGCCCAGCCCCCGTCCCTGCGGGTGGCCCGGGTGCGCAGCGACGCGGCGTCGGACCCGGTGTCGGGCTCGGTGAGCCCGAAGCAGCCGAGCGCCTCCCCCGAGCAGAGGCGCGGCAGCCAGGTGCGCTTCTGCTCCTCGGTGCCCCAGCGCTCGATCGATCCGCACACGAGCGAGGTCTGCACGGAGACGACGGTGCGCATCGCGGAGTCGCCGCGCCCGATCTCCTCGACGAGCAGCCCGTAGGTCACGTAGTCGAGCCCGCGCCCCCCGTACTCCTCCGCGACCGGCGCGCCGAGATAGCCCATCTCGCCGAGCTTCGCGGCGAGATCGCGGTCGAAGCGCGCGGCGCGGTCGTTCTCCCGCGCCCGCGGCACGATCTCGCGATCGGCGAACTCGCGCGCGGTCTCCTGGATCAGGCGCTGCTCGTCGGTGAGGTTCAGGTCCATCAGCTCAGCTCGCGCTCGACCACGCGCCGGAAGGCCTCGGTTGCCTCCCGCGCCGCCCGCGGGGCCGGGGCTCCGGGGAGCTCACGCCCGTCGATCGCCGAGATCGGCTGGACCTCGCGCGTGGTCGAGGCGAGGAAAGCCTCGCCTGCAC
>JBOGZH010000378.1:0-13248 GCA_050697095.1 Solirubrobacterales bacterium | reverse complement strand
GCGAGGCAGGGCGACGCGTACGGGATCCAGGTCGGCGAGCAGGCCGAGGGGTTCTATCCCGCTGGGGACTCCCCGGTGGGTTGGGCGCAACTCGTCGCCCTCGATCGCAAGACGCTCATGCCCGTGTCCGGAGAGCTGGCCGATCTCGCCAACAAGACCTATCCCTGCTCCTACGCCAACGACTTCGGTAACCCGGGGATCTCCGGCTGCGCCCTCCGCCTACGCAACGATCTGAAACGGCTCGGCGCGAGCGATCTCGCGATCGTCTCAAACCAGCCGAATTGGGTGGGAGTACGTCCCTACGGCATCGAGTCGGCGCTGTCCCAGATCGGCGTCAGCCAGACCCGCTACAGCAACATCCAGGGCGTTCTCCCCGGCTCGATCTCCGCAATCGGCGTGCCCGGCACCTCGCCCGGCGAGGGAAACTGGCACGCGGTCACCAGCCTCGACGCGGGAGAGGGTAAAGGGCGGATGCGCGACTACCTCGTCCGCAATAACGAGGGCAACTACGCCTACGCGCCCTCCGACCGCGTCGAGTTCAACACCCAGGGCGAGGGGTCAAGCGATTCCAACAACGTAATTCAGGTCGCGGACAAGACATTCACGCAGCGATTCGACGGCGGGATCCGCGACGGGGGCGGGTTCCAGGTCGTCGTCCTCGATCCGCAGACGCTGGACGGCAGGTCGTACTGGTTCGAGACCGACCACTCATCGCAAGCGGCGCTGATCGACCAGCTGGGCGCGATGCGAGGTGTCCTCCACAACGCAAACGCCAGCAACCCACGCCAGCTCGTCATCGTTGCGAGCCTCGGCATGCCGGTCACCCGGACCTCCTCCGACGCGATAAACCAGCAGATCCGCGCGCTCGTCGACGAGGTCGAGACGCTCGGCGGCACCCGCAACGCCTTCTACACGATGCTCGATCCCGGCCTCTACGAGCACAACTCCTACGCCCTCGTCTCGCTTGCGAAAAGCGGCGGGGGCCACGGCGAGGAGGCAGTGGGCACCGGCATCTCCGGCACCGGCACAGGCCCCCTGAACACGGTGCCGATTCACGGGGTGCTCGCCCGCACGGGCCCGAACTACGGCTTCGAGATTCAGGCCCCCCAGCTATCGATCGCCACGGGCGCCTCCGCCACCCCGACTGGCGCCGCGGATCCCTCGCGCGGCGCCACCGAGCTGGCGCGGATCGCGTTCCAGCAGCCGACGCCGTGGCCCGAGCAGGGCAACGCCGGTCGCACCGCGGCGATCGCCTGGATCGGCGAGCAGGTCCTCGGGACCGGTGATCCGCGAGGACAGTACTGGACCGTGGCCTTCGTCGAGGGCCACTTCGACGACACGGGCTGGGGTGACACTGCGAGCCGGATCGGGAAGCTCGGCTACGCGCAGGGAAACGGGTTCACCGAAGACGAGCTGAGCTGGGCGAAGGCCGAGCTCCAGCGCGAGATCGGCTGGCTCCAGGCGACGCACCGCTATCTGGGTGCCCTTTCGACCCCGTTCGGCGCGGGGCCCCTGGCCTGGGCGGAAGCAAAGACGATCGCGGACAAGATCCTGAACGAGGTGGGGGTCTCGAAGGACGTCAAGGCGGAGGCCGATGCGAAGGCGCTGTGGGATTTCATCCGCCAGGCTGGGGGAGCGATTCCGGGAAAGGGCGACGCCTTCGACGCCGCGAACCTCGTCTACGAGATGGCCCTCGACCTTGCGGAAAGCGATCATGAGCCGGCCGACGATGATTTCCAGGTGCGGGCGGACGACGTCGGCGCGGCGCTCGTGCGGCGTCTCGGCGCAGCGCAGGACATGCTCAGCCGCCAGCTGCCAAACACGATCGCGGCCGACTACGGCAAGCTGAAGACCGTCGGCGCCTGCGCGTCAGACGATCCCACCGAATGGCCGAGCTGCCCCTTCGATCACTCCGACTGGCAATACACCGGGGTCGATCAGGTAAACGCCGCGAAGGCGCTCAGACCCGCGACGCAGATCTGGGCCTACGGGGCCCTGCTCCCCGCCCGCTTCACGGCCTACCGGCTGCCGCCTTTCTGGCCTACCAAGGTCAACCCGCTGTTTCACGGCGTCACATTCTTCGGCGGTCCCTGGGAGCCGTTCGACGGCCTCCCGGACTCGGCGCAGATGGCGAAGCCGATCTACCGCAATATCCCGAGCTACACCCACCGTGTCGAGTGGACCGGGGGCATCCATACCGACTCGCTCGCCTGGGTCAACCACGGGGAGACGTGGCAGATCACCGCGCTCGGGCGCATCCTGCCCGACGGCGAAGGCACGGCGCTCAAGCCATGGCAGATGGAGCACCCCGAGGCGACGGTGACCGACCCGCTGTTCAACCCGGTGACCAAGGGGGGCCTCGGCGTCGACCCCGAGACCTTCTTCGACCGCAACTTCGTCCCCAAGACGCTCGACCACTACCCCGAACAGGACACGCTCACGGGGTGGTGCGCGGAGCACGAAAAGGACTCTGTACCGGTTCGTTATCGCTGCAAATGAGGGTGCGTCTCGACTCGCGGGCGTGCTCTGCCGACGCAGGGGGCTCGAGGCGCCCGGCAGTACATGCCCGCTTGTCAGAAGGAGTGGAAGAACCTCCCGGCCGCGGCTGGGCGGCCCTGCCGACGTACGACGACCTCACCTGCGTGGTCCAGGGCTGGCCGCAGTCGCAGTTCGCTGCCAACCGCAAGGACCTGGAAGGCACCTACATGAAGTCATTCGAGCTCGCCCCGGAGTTCGCCGAGCGGGTCAACCACGCCAAGCGGGAGACGCGCTTCGTGGGCACCGGCGATCTGCCCGGCTTCTTCCTCAAGCCCTACGGTCCGGGCTGGGCGCTCGTCGGCGACGCCGGCTACCACAAGCACCCGATCACCGCGTTCGGAATCACCGACGCGTTCCGCGACGCCGAGGCGGCGGCGTCGGCGCTCGACGACGCATTCGCCGAGCGACGCCCCTACGACGACGCGATGGCCGACCACCAGCGAGCCCGGGACGACGAGGCGCTACCGATCTACGAGTTCACCTGCGACTTCGCAAAGATCGAGCCGCCTCCGCCCGAGATGCAGCAGCTCATCGGGGCATGCAGGGCAATCAGGAGGCGATGGACGGTTTCGTGAGCGTCATGGCGGGAACCCTCCCCGCGCCCGATTTCTTCGGCCCCGAGAACGCCGCGCGCATCATGGTCCAGGCGGTCGCCCCGCCCCGCTAAATCAGCGCCATGCGACCGCTGGGAAGCGCAGTCTTCGATTGGATGTATGCGTGTCGTGTCGCCGCTATCGCTCTGAGCCAGCTTCGATGGCGTTGCAGATCCCTTGGGGAGTATCGCCTCATCCACTCGGAACGCTGAGGACGTGACTGCACACGCTCTCGCATGGAAGCGGGCGCGCGACCAAGCGCCGCACCGCTCCTGCAGTGGACGAAAAGCGGAAGCGCTGCGCTGACTCCAAGGTGCTCCCGCAACGCGGGAAAAGCAGCAGTCCCTCACCAAGCTTCTCCCCGCCCGACGTCCGCGCATGCCTACAGGTGGAAGCCGCAACGGCAACTCGACGCTTCATGCCGCTGGTCTGCGGGACGGCGCCGCCGGGGTGTCCGAGGCCGTCCGGCACGAGCGGCTTCGTTCACCGGTAGCCGGTCGGGTCTGCTGTGCGGCCCGCGTCTTGGACTTCGACGAGGTAGCGCCAGCAGTCGGGTTGGGAGCCGTCGAGATCGGTGAAGTGGTACTCGCGCGCGAGGCCGCCGGAGGAGAACGAACCGCCGTTGCGACGGTGGACCTGCGGGTCGGCGGCGAGCGCGGCGACCGCGCGACCCACGAAGCGCGGGGTCTCGGAAATCGCCGCGAAGTGCGGGTTCTTGGCCGCCGCGTCGCGCCAGGTGGCTTCGGTGACCTCATAGTTGTCGAGCATCATCTCCGAGCGCATCCAGCCCGGCGTCAGCGCCACGGCGGTGCAGCCGTGCGGCGCGAGCTCCTTGCTCTGCGCGAACGCGAGCCGGATGACCGCCGTCTTGGCCAGGTCATAGAACGTCGAGAGCCGGTAGTGCCCTGCGTTGTACTCAAGCGTGCCGTCGGTCATCTCGACGACCAGGCCACCCGGCCGGCGGATCAGCAACGCCAACGCGAAGTGGCTGGTGATCAGGTGCGTGTCGATCGCCAGGCGCAGCATCCGCAGACCGCCGTCGAGGTCGTGCTCCCACAGCGGCGTATCCCACTCGGCCAGCATCTCGCCGCCCCAGATGTCGTTGACCAACACATCCAGGCGGCCCCGCTCGGCGTCGATGCGCTGGACGAGCGCCTCGACCTGCGCCGGCTGCAGGTGGTCGACCTCGACCGCGATCCCCTCGCCGCCGGCGGCATCGACGAGCTCGGCGGTCTCCTCGATCGTCTCCGGCCGGTCGTACTCCGAACGCCGCTGCTTGGTCGTGCGACCGGTGCAATAGACCGTTGCGCCCGCCTCTCCCAGCGCGACTGCCGTGCCACGCCCGGCACCGCGGGTCGCGCCCGCGACAAGAGCCACCTTCCCGGTCAGCGGACCCGACACTGCACCCACCCTAGCGCCAGCCCGGACGCCGACGCACTCTGTTTCGCAAGGAGAAGCGAAACCGGCTCCGCTCAGAGCGCCTCCCTTGCGCGAATACCAGCAGCGCCGCCCCCGCGGCTCCTCTGACCCGGACGGTCGCCTGGTCGTCTTGCTGGAGCGGATCTGGGAGCAGAAGATCGTTCTTGACCATCCCGAGCTTCGTGATCACATCGAGGACGTGCTCGGCACAGTTGCCGTACTCCTCGCCCTCGAGGCTGAGTACCCCGAACCTAGAAGCCTGCAAGCCGTTTACGCCGGTTCGATTCCGGCAGGCTCTTTGGCCCGCGCGGAGGTAGCATGGGCGGCGTGTTCACCTCGGCCACCATGAGCGATGGGAAGAACCGATGATCGGCGCTCTGATACTCGGCCTCGTCGCGGGGTTCATCGGCAAGGCGCTGATGCCGGGTGACGATCCTGGCGGTTTCTTCGCGACGATCGCGCTCGGGCTCGCCGGCGCGGCGCTCGGCTGGGTGATCTTCACGCTCGGGCTCGGGATCGGCGACGAGGACGCCTTTGACCTCGGCGGCCTGGTCGGCGCGGTCATCGGCGTCATGATCCTGCTCGGGCTCTACCGTTGGTGGGCCGGCCGGCGCTCCGCGACCGCCTGAGCGAAGCCGGCCCTCGCGCCGACCGTGCTTGAGCTCCTGCGGCGCCGGGTAGCCTTACGCTCGGGCGAAACAGGTCGAGGAGGCTGACATGGCGACGGCACGCGTAGTGATGACCCAGGACGCGCAGTGCATCGGCGAGAACGAGACGATCATCGACGCTGCCAAGAAGATGGCGGAGCTCGACGTCGGAGCGCTCCCGATCTGCGGCGAGGACGATCGGCTCAAGGGGATGCTCACCGACCGCGACATCGTGACCAAGGTCCTCGCGCAGGGAGGGGACCCGAGCTCGACGAAGGCGGGCGAGCTGGGTGAGGGCAAACCGGTGACGATCGGCGCCGATGACTCGGTCGAGGAGGCGATCGAGACCATGAAGCAGCACAAGGTGCGCCGGCTCCCGGTCATCGACGGCCACAGGCTGATCGGGATCGTGAGCCAGGGCGACCTCGCAAAGAACGTCGACGAGGAGAAGGTCGGCGACCTCGTCGAGGTGATCTCGGCCGCCCCGTAGCGCTCCCCGTCGGGCCGAATCGCCCGGACGCACCTCCGGTGGTTCACTGTACCCGCGCCCTGAACGGCTTCTCGGATGCTGCTCCTGCTCGCGATCGCAAGCCTGTTCGTCCTTCCGAGCCCGTGGGGGATCGTCGCCGTGGTCGCGGCGGCGGCCGTCGAGGTGCTCGAGCTGGCCTTCTGGCTGCGCTTCCTGCGCCGCTACCGGGTCCAGACCGGGACGGAGGCGCTGATGGGGACGCGTGCCGAGGTCCTCGAGCCGTGCGCGCCCGACGGTCGCGTGCGGGTCGGCAGCGAGATCTGGAACGCCCGCAGCGAGGCGCCGGTGGGGAGGGGGGAGTACGTGCGGATCACCGCTGTTGACGGGCTCACGCTGTCGGTCGAGCCGCTCGGCTCGGGCGAGTGAGCGATGTGCGGACACGGAAAGGGCCCCTGTGAAGGGGCCCCTGTATCCGTAAGGACGTGCCGCCAGAAGTCTCCGCCTCTGGCCCGTCGGTCCTCAAGCCTGTTGCCGGGGCTCTCGCCCTGGCTTGCAGTAAGTTAACACTTCGATCCGCGGAAAGTTTCACCTCCCGCCAAATTTGTTCGCTCAATTGCAGAACTGCGAACCCGGCGAAGAATGGCGGAAATAGCGGGTCTCGCCGGATTCGACCCCGGAATTGCGTCCGGGCGCCCCCAGCGTGCTTCTGTGAGTATTCGCTAGCAGCATCCTCCGGCCCGGGCTGACGACCGCTACGCCCTCGGGCATGTGGGATTAGGATGGCCACATGAAGTACGTGGTCACCGGCGGCTCGGGCTACATCGGCACTCGGCTCACCGAGTTGCTCGTCGAGCGCGACGAGACCGAGCGGATCGTCAACCTCGACGTGCGCGCGCCCGAGGTCCCGTGGCCGAAGACCGCGTTCGTCCAGGGCGACGTCCGCGACCGCGCCGCGATGCGCGAGCTGCTCACGGGCGAACGCCCCGACGCCCTCGTCCACCTCGCCTTCCTGCTCGACCCGATCCACGACGAGGCGCGGATGTACGACATCGACGTCAACGGGACCCAGGCCGTCCTCGAGGCCGCGTCGGAGGCGCGCACCGAGCAGGTCCTCGTCGCGTCGTCCGCGTCGGCGTACGGCGCGTTCCCCGACAACCCGGTCCCGATCGCCGAGGACCACCCTGTGCGCGGCCAGCCCGACTTCTCCTACGCGCGCGACAAGGCCGAGGCCGACCGCGTGTGCCAGCTCTGGGCCGCCGACCACCCCGACCGTGTGATGACGATCGTCCGCCCGACGATCGTGTTCGGCCCCAACGTCGACAACTACATCTCGCGGGCGTGGGAGAACAACACCTTCTTCCCGGTGATGGACGGCGTCGAGGCGGACCTGCAGCTCGTCCACGAGGACGACGTCGTCACCGCGATCGCGAGCCTGCTGGACGCGAGGGAGGGGGGCGCCTTCAACGTTGCGGCCGACGGGACGATGAAGTGGCGCGAGTCGGCCGAGCTGATCGGGACGAGGGTCCGAGAGATGAAGTTCCGGACCGTGTACAGGATCTACTCGTGGATGTGGCGTCTCCACGCGCCGCGGGTCGAGTCGCCGGCCGGCAACCTGCACTTCCTCCACCACCCATGGGTGGTGTCGAACGAGAAGCTGAAGTCCGCCACCGGCTGGGAGCCGACGCACGACACCCGGGCCGTCTTCGAGCAGACGATGAGGGCCAAGGGCCTCATCCCGGGCGGCCCGGAGCCCGCTGCTACGCTGCGCGTCCCGGGCGCTTAGCTCAGTAGGGAGAGCGCCGGCTCGACAAGCCGGAGGTCACTGGTTCGAGTCCAGTAGCGCCCACCTCCCGCAATGGAACCGCTCGTAGCAGCCCTCGCAGGCGGCGCGGTTGGAGCCGCGCTGGCCGCCCTTGCCCGGGTGCCGACCCAGGTCCGCGCCCACAATCGGATGGTCGACGAGTACGACGCGGAGCTCGGCAACTGGGTCGCCGACGAGTCGGTGCGCCAGGAGCGCGAGATTAAGAGAACGACCCGCCGCTTCGCCGAGTCCGACAAGCAGGGTGAGCGCGGACACGCGCGCGCCCTCGCCCAGGTGAAGGAGGAGTCCCTCCGTGCCTTCCGCGACTCCGAGCTCGCGGCGAAGCACCGCCGGATCGCCCTGCGGGACACGGAGGGCTGGCAGCACGACCTGTGGCGGTGGGTCACCGTGCGCGGCCAGCTTCCGCCGCTTCGCACGCCGCGCAAGGTGAAGCCGATCATCGACACCTGGCGCGAGCCGGTCAGCTTCGGAGAGGTCTCGGCGAACGTCACCGACCCCACGAGCCGCGACCTCGACGAGATCCTCGCCGAGCTCGCGCGGAAGCAGGCGAGCGCCGAGGACGAGCCCCCGCTGCCCGCCGACGCTCCCGAGGGCGAGCCTCGCCGCGCCCCGCGCGGGCATCCCGAGGGCGCCCGCAGCGGGGAGCAGATCCACCAGGGCGGCTAATACCGCGGCCGCGGCGGGGGCGCTCTTTATGCTCCCGCCGTGCAAGTACCACTAGGGACGTACGCGGCCACCCTGGTCGTCTGCGCGTCGGCCCTCCTGGTCGGACAGGCGCTGCTGCTCGCGTGCGGGTGGCGGCGCTGGTCGTGGTTGTCCCCCGTCGTCGGGCTTGGCCCCCTCGTCGCGGTCGCCTGGGGGGCCGTGCAGCTCCCCGGGGAAGGCGCGACGGCGCTCGCCGCCGTGGGCGTGGTGTCGCTCGTCGCGCTCCTGGCGCTCGCGGGCCGGGTGGAGGGCGTTGGCGAGGCCGTGCGCGAGGGGCTGCCGGCGGGCGCGATCGCGCTCGCCGCGGCGTCGATCCCGTTCATCGTCGAGGGGCGCTTCGGGGTGCTGGGAACCGGCTTCAACGTCGACATGTCCCAGCATCTCTTCGCCGCCGACTGGCTCGCGGACCCGAACGGCACCGAGCCGGGGCTCGTCAAGCAGGGCTATCCGCTCGGGCCCCACGCCCTCGCGATCACGGCGAGCGAGGCGGGCGGCGGAAACCTCGTGCACGGGTTCGGAGGCCTCACCGTCGCGATCCCGGTGCTCGCCGCGCTCTGCTCGCTGACGGTGCTCCGACGGCTGCCGCCGGTTCGCCGCGCCGCGGCGGCGGCGCTCGTCGCGCTCCCCTACGCCGTCGCGTCCTACCTCGGCCAGGGGCAGTTCAAGGAGCTGCTCGAGGGGCTGTTCCTGCTCGGGTTCGCGCTCTGTCTGCACGAGCTGGCCCGTGGCTGGAGCACTGCCCTGGCGCCGCGGCGGCGCCTGCTGGCCGCGGTGCCGCTCGCGGCGATCGCGATCGGGGCCCTGTACTCGTACAGCGCCCCTGGGCTCGCGTGGCTGGGCGGCGCCGCGATCCTGTTCGCTGGTGCGGAGCTTCTCCGAAGGCGACGCGAGGTGCGCCCCGCCGTGGCGGCGAGGCGCGCCGCGCTTCCGGTCGCGATCGGGCTGGTCGTGATGATCGCGGGCGCCGCGCCCGAGCTCGGGCGCGTGGTCGACTTCCGGGGCAACGCGGTCAAGGTGGCGAACGCGGGCGATCGCGGCGAGCCCCCGTTCCGCACGCGGCCCAGGCCGCCGGACGTTCCCGACGGCGCCAAGGCTCGGATCGGGGACCACGCCCGCGACGAGAGCAGACAGCGATTCAACAACGACCGCGGGAACCTCTTCCATCAGATCTCGCCCCTCGAGGCGCTGGGGATCTGGCCCACGGGGGACTTCCGGCTCGATCCCGGCGAGGGCGCCGTCCCTGCGGTCCCCTACTACGCCCTCGCACTGCTCGGCGCGGCCGCGCTGTTGCTCGCGCTTCGCCGCTGGCTGCGCCGCGGCGAGACCGCCGTCCCCGCGGCGCTCGCCGCCGCGATCGCGATCTACCTCGCAGCGCGGGCGGTGGGAACCCCGTACACGGCCGCGAAGGCGGTGATGATGATCGCGCCGCTGGCGATGCTCGTCGCGGTCCGCGAGCTGCTCTCACCCGATGTGCTGAGCGCATCGGGCCGCCCGCCGCGCGCGGTGGCGGTCGCTGCGCTCGCCGCCGGCTTTCTTCTCGGCGCCGGCGCGTCGAGCCTCTTGGCGCTCGGGAACGCGCCGGTCGGGCCCGAGGACTACTCGCCGGGCCTCGCGAAGATGAGGTCCGCGTTCGAGGGCGAGCCCACCCTCGTTCTCGCGAATCCGGGTGAGCTGGAGAGCGAGCACGCGCGCGACTTCCTCGCTTGGGAGGCGCGAGGGGGCGACCCGGTCTGCATCGAGCCCGCGGTGGCCGCGACCGGCGACGCTCCACCGGCCGGGATCCGCTACGTGGTCACCACCGAGGGCGAGACCGAGCCGCCGTTCGCCGGCCTGTCCCGACACCGCATCGAGGAGCCGTATGCGCTGTGGGTGCGCCGAGGCCGCGTCGACGGCCTCGCGCCGATCGGCGAGCGCGGCAACCCGAGCGAGTGCGGCCTCGGGCTCGGCGCGGGCTCCTGACGGCAACCGCCCGAGCCGAGGTTTAGCGTCGCCCGACGCCCCGCCTCGCCGTGGATAGCATGAATCGGCGATGCCCGACGAGGAGCGCGACGAGCTCTGGACACTCCGCCACGACGCGGCGCACGTGCTTGCGACCGCGGTGGTGGAGCTTTGGCCCGGGACCAAGATCTCGATCGGCCCCCCGATCGAGGACGGCTTCTACTACGACTTCGAGTTCCCCGACGGCGAGCGTCCGGGCGAGGACGACCTCCCGCGCATAGAGGAGCGGATGCGCGCCCACATCGAGGCGGACGAGCCGTTCGAGCATCGCGAGCTGCCGGTCGCCGAGGCGATCGAGAAGTTTCGCGCCGAGGATCAGCCCTACAAGGTCGAGCTGATCGAGGACCTGGTCCGCGACGAGGGCGTCGAGACCGTGTCGCTGTACCGCAACGGCCCCTTCGAGGACCTTTGCCTCGGGCCCCACGGGTCCTCGACCGGCCGCATCGAGGCGTTCAGGCTCAACTCGCTCGCGGGGGCGTACTGGCGTGGAGACGAGACCCGCCAGATGCTGACCCGGATCTACGGCACCGCCTTTGCCTCGCAATCCGAACTCAAGCGGCATCTACAGCGGCTCGAGGAGGCCCGGGCCCGGGACCACCGAAGGCTCGGTCCCGAGCTCGACCTGTTCCTGTTTCGGGAAGAGGCTCCGGGGATGCCGTTCTGGCTGCCCGACGGGACCGTGCTGCTTCGGGGGATCGAGAATGAGGTCCGCGCCCAGCTGGACAAGCGGGGATGGGTGGAGATCAAGGCCCCCCAGGTGCTCGACGAGGAGCTGTGGCACCGCTCCGGCCACTACGACCACTACCGCGAGAACATGTTCTTCGCCGAGCCCGCCGAGCGGGACCGCGGCGAGGAGCGGCGCTTCGCGCTGCGACCGATGAACTGCCCCGGCGCCTGCCTCGTGTTCGCCTCGGAGCGCCACTCCTACCGCGACCTGCCGCTGCGAATCGCCGAGTTCGGCCTCGTGTCGCGGTTCGAGCGCGAGGGGGTTCTGCACGGGCTGCTCCGGGTGCGCGCCTTCACCCAGGACGACGGACACGTTTTCTGCACGCCCGACCAGATGACGGGGGAGGTCGACGCGATCTGCGAGGCGATCGACGAGCTGTACGCCCGATTCGGGTTCGAGCAGGTGCGGGTCGAGCTCTCGACCCGCCCCGAGAAGTCGCTGGGGACGGACGAGCAGTGGGAGCTGGCCGAGTCCGGCCTGCGCGAGGCGCTGGAGCGCCAGGGGCGTAAGTTCGAGGTCAGCCCGGGGGAGGGGACCTTCTACGGGCCGTAGATCGACTTCCACATCACCGACGCGCTCGGGCGCTCGTGGCAATGCGGGACCTGCCAGCTCGACTTTCAGATGCCGGAGCGCTTCGAGCTCACCTTCACCGGGGCCGACAACGCGCCCCACCGCCCGGTGATGATCCACCGCGCGCTGCTCGGCTCGATGGAGCGCTTCGCTGGGATCCTGATCGAGCATCACGCCGGCCGCTTCCCGCTGTGGCTGGCGCCGCTTCAGGCGGCGATCCTCCCGATCGCGGACCGCCACGGCGACTATGCGGAGCGGGCCGCGGAGCGCCTGCGGAACGCGGGCATCCGCTCGCGGGTGGACCTCCGCTCGGAGTCGGTGGGGAAGAAGATCCGCGACGCCGAGCTGGCGCGGGCCCCCTACATGCTCGTCGTCGGCGATCGCGAGCAGGATGCCGGGGCGGCCTCGGTGCGCCACCACGGCGAGGGTGATCTCGGTGCGATGCCGCTCGAGGAGCTGGTCGAGCGGCTGCGGGTCGAGATCGGGCAGCGGTGAACCCGGCTGTGTCTATACTGCTCGCGATGCCGGGTACCGACATGACGCCGCGCCGCTGAGCGCCCCGTGCCCGCTCGTCCTTGCCCCCTCACCGCGAAGCTTGTCTGTCATCTCTAGCTTGAAGCTCGCCCTGATCAGCTAGTGCCGGTTCCGCGCAGGTTCGACCGGCGCCCCCCCGAGCGCGACCCGACTCGGATCAACGAGAAGATCGGTGCCCGCGAGGTGCGGCTGATCGGTGCCGACGGCGAGCAGGTCGGGATCGTGCCGCGCGACGACGCGCTCGCCCGCGCGCGCGAGGCCGACCTCGATCTGGTCGAGGTCGCGCCGCAGGCCGACCCGCCCGTGTGCCGGCTGCTCGACTACTCGAAGTACAAGTACGAGCAGGAGCAGAAGGCGAAGGCTGCCCGCAAGCACCAGCAGCAGGTCAACGTGCGCGAGATCAAGCTCCGCCCGAAGATCGCCGACCACGACTACGAGACGAAGAAGGGACACGTGGTGCGGTTCCTGCGCCAGCATGACAAGGTCAAGGTGACGATCATGTTCCGGGGGCGGGAGCAGGCCCACCCCGAGCGCGGCCGCGCGCTCCTCGACCGGCTGTTCACCGACATCGAGGAGCTCGCGACGATCGAGCAGGAGCCCGAGCAGGAGGGGCGCAACATGACCATGCTGCTCGCACCGACGAGGGCCGCCGGCCAGGCGGCGTAGGGACGTGCCCGTCACGTGACGGGCCAACCCTGCTTCAATAAGCGCGATGCCGAAGATGAAGACCCATTCGGGCTCCAAGAAGCGCTTTCGCAAGACCGCGAAGGGCAAGCTGCGCGGGCGGCGTGCCTACTCCAGCCACATCCTGGAGAAGAAGCCGCCGAAGCGAAAGCGCCGGTTTGCTCGTCCCGTCCCGATCTCGGCCCAGGACAGGCCGCGGGTTCGCACGCTGCTCGCGGGGAAGGGGCGGCACCGGTGAGCCGCGCGAAGGCATCGGTCGCATCGCGCAAGCGGCGCCGCAAGACGCTGCGCCGGGCACGGGGCTACTGGGGGCGCAAGCACTCCAGCCCCCGGCTCGCGAACGAGCAGCTGATGCGCTCCGGCCAGTACGCCTATCGGGATCGCCGCAACCGCAAGCGCGACTTCCGGCGCCTGTGGATCGTGCGGATCAACGCGGCGGCGCGGCGCGAGGGGCTCAGCTACTCGGAGTTGATGCACGGGCTGAAGCGCGCCGAGGTCGACGTCAACCGCAAGATGCTCGCGGACATCGCCGTCCGCGACCC
>JBOGZH010000377.1:0-24049 GCA_050697095.1 Solirubrobacterales bacterium | reverse complement strand
ATCGGAAGCTGCGAGCGGGCGATCGAGATGATGTGCAAACGGGCGAACGAGCGCGAAGCCTTCGGCTCGAAGCTCGCCGAGAAGCAGTTCATCCAGGACTTCATCGCCAAGTCGCGGATCGAGACCGAGCAGGCGCGCCTGCTGACCCTGATGGCCGCCTGGCGGATGGACACCTACGGCAAGAAGGAGGCTCGGCGCGAGATCTCGATGATCAAGGTCGTGGCCGCGAACGTGGTCATGGACGTGCTCGACCGCGCGATCCAGGTCCACGGGGCGCTGGGGATGTCGGACGACACCCCGCTCGCCGGCATGTGGCGCTTCAGCCGCATGCTCAAGGTCGCCGACGGCCCCGACGAGGTCCACAAGATGGTGATCGCCCGCCGCGAGCTCAACCGCGCGGCGAAGGAGGCGCAGGAGCAGGAGGAGAAACAGCCGGCCCAGGTCACCGGCTGACCGCATAGCCTGCCACGGCTGCTGCTAGTGCCGCCGCGAAGCCGACCGTGCCTCGCGGCTAGCCCAGCCGCCGCTCGGCTTCGTCGGCCGCCTCGGCGAGCTGGTCGACCAGCGCATCGGTCTCGTACCCGCCGTCCTCACCCTTGCCGTACTGGCCGGCGGCGACCCGGGCGATGATCCCCTGGAGGATGATTCCCAGCTTCCAGTAGCCGAGCGCGACGTAGAAGTCGATCTCGGAGAGGTCGCGGCCGGAGCGCTCCGCGTAGCGCGCCTTCACCTCGTCGCGGCGCGGGAAGCCCGGCGCGGTGGTCGGGAGGTCGGCGAGCGGGATCAGCTCGTCCCCCGGCTCGGACCAGTAGACCAGCAGCATGCCGACGTCGGCGAGCGGATCGCCGAGCGTGCAGAGCTCCCAGTCCACCACCGCCGCGATCTCCCCGGACCGCGAGAGGATCATGTTGTCGAGGCGGTAGTCGCCGTGGACGATCGCCGCCGGGCCCTGCTCGGGAATCCGCGCCGCGAGGCGGTCGTGGACGTCGTCGATCAGCGGCACCTCGCGCGTCTTCGAGTTCTCCCACTGCCCGCGCCAGCGGTGAAGCTGGCGCGCGACGTAGTCCTGCTTGCGGCCGAGGTCGCCGATCCCCGCCTCGTCGGGATCGACGGCGTGGATCGCGACGAGCGTGTCCGCGACCCGCTCCCCGATCGCGCCCCGCTCCGCCTCGTCGAACGAGTCGAGCGCCGTCTGCTGGGAGCGCAGGATCGGCCCGTCGACGAAGTCCATGACGAAGAACGGCGCGCCGTTCACCGCCTCGTCCTCACAGATTCCCACCGTCGGCGGCACGGGGACGTCGGTCGGCGCGAGCGCGGACATCACCTTGTGCTCGCGCCCCATGTCGTGCGCCGAGGTGAGGCCCTTGCCGAGCGGGGGCCGGCGCAGCGCCCAGCGCCCGCCGGCGGCGTCGGTGACGGAGAAGGTGAGGTTCGAGCGCCCGCCCGAGATCCGCTCGAAGCCGAGCGGCAACGTGACATTCGCCACGTTCGCCTCGAACCACGCCTCGACGCCGTCGCGCTCGATTCCCTCGGGAGCCTCCTCTGGCATCGGCCGCCAAGCATATGCTGCACGCGTGCCTGAGCGGGACCGTGCACGGCGCACCCATGGTGCGCTCCTTGTGGACTTCGGCGGTGTTCTAACCACCAATATGTGGGAGGGATTCGGCGAGTTCTGCCGTACCGAGGGAATCGAGCAGGGAATGGTGCGCAACGTCTTCAAACACGACCCCGGGGCGCGAGCCGACCTGCGCATGCTCGAGACCGGCGAGATCGAGCCGGCCGAGTTCGAGCGCCGCTTCGGGCCCCGCCTGGGCGTCGCCGCGACCGAGGGGCTGATCGCGAGGATGTTCGCCGCAGTGCGCCCCGAGGAGCGCGTCGTCGGCGCGGTCCGCGCCGCGCGCGAGGGCGGGGTGCGCACGGGACTGATCTCGAACTCGTGGGGGACCTCGATCTACGACCCCGGGGCACTCGAGGGCATGTTCGACGCCGTCGTGATCTCGGGGGACGTCGGCCTCCACAAGCCCCAGCCAGAGATCTACCGGCTGGCGGCGGAGCGGCTCGGCGTCGACCCGGATGAGTGCGTGTTCGTCGACGATCTGCGCGAGAACGTGCGCGGCGCGGAGGAGGTCGGGATGACCGCGGTGCTTCACCGCGACACGGAGGCGACGGTGACCCGCCTCGAGGAGCTGTTCGGGCTCGCCCTCTCGCCGGCGGGGGGAGACGGATGAGCCGCACCGTCCGCCTCGCCCTCGCCGTTTGCGCCATCGCGGTCGCCTCTCCGTTCGTGGGAAGCGCGGTCGCCCAGAACGGCACCCCCCACGTCCTCGTCAACACCACCGGCAACCAGTCCGAGCTGCGCAAGGCCGTCCCGATCTCGAAGAGCGCCGGGAAGAAGCCGAAGGTCGTGATGTCGATGGGGCCCGAGGGGCTCCCGAGCCTCGCCAGCGGCGACAAGCTCCAAGCGAGCGGCGAGGTCGAGGTGACGACGGACTGCCTGGAGAAGGGCGTCCGCTGCGTCGGGAGGCCGTACACGTACAACCCGATCGTTCAGGTCCGGCTCGTGCTCGCGAACGGTCCGGGAGTCACCGGGGGCGTCGGCGCGCTCGACCTCGGCGCCCAGCGGCTGAAGTGCCGCCAGCATCTGCCGGACCGCGAGCACCACTGCGTGATCGTGTTCACGAACACGGTGCTCGACATCGCTGACCGCGGCCAGCTCCCATGCGCCGAGGGCTCGTGCCACCTGAACATGGTCGTCGACGCGCACAACCCGAAGGCGAAGAAGAAGGGCCGCAAGCTGCTGATCGGGGAGGACGAGCCGGACGGGACGGTGGTCCCCGACAAGGGACGTCTGAACGCGGTCCGCTTCGCGCCCGGCGACCAGCCGACCGTCCCTCCCCTTGTCACCGGCACGCTGCTGACGACCAGCGTGCCGATCCGCAAGGGCGACGACGTGGTGGTCTTCTCGCGGGAGCTCACCGGCCTCGAGCGCAACGACCAGCTCTTCGCGCTCGCGGGGATGACGACCAGCATCGAGCACATCCCCTACAACGTGCTCAACCGCTCCCGCCTGATCCTCGCCCCGGACCCGACGGCGACCGCCCCGGGCAAGGACGTGAAGAGCCTCACCGAGCCGAAGGGCGAGATCGCCGAGGCGAACGGCTTCAACTGCACGCAACGAAACCCCGTGTGCCCGACGAACAAGGTCGGAGTGATCACGATGCGCAAGGACGCCGAGAACGACGCCGGGGATCCGATCCCGCTGTACGCCAACCTCGTCTTCGACACCGCGAAGCCGGGGGCGACCGCGCCGGCCGGGGACGCGGTTCAGGTCCTGGGCGGCGGGCTCAGCGTGACCGTGTTCCCCGCGGATCTCAAGGGCTAGACGGCGGCAGCGCGGCGGCGCTCGTCCTCGCGCCTCTGGCAGTCCGTGCAGGCGTAGAGCGCCCCGATCCCGAGCGCGCAAACTAGCTTATGGGCATGACCCCGGCCGACCTCGGATCCAGCGTCGACAGCTTCCTGCGCGCGGCGGAGGCATTCTTCCTCAACCTCGCCGCGATCGGCTGGGGCGGCTTCGCGGCGGCGCTCCTCCTCTGGACGGGGATGCTGCTGGCGCGCTCGCACGGATGGGCGAACGCGCTGCGCGGCGCCTACCCGCGCACACGCGTGGACGAGCGCTTCATCACCGCCTCGTTTCTCGCCGGGGCGGGGTTCAACGCGATCCTCCCGGCGCGCGTCGGCGACGCGATCAAGATCCTGCTCGCGAAGAAGAGCATCCCCGGCTCCTCCTACCCCGCGGTGGCCTCCTCTTTCGCGGTCCTGGCGCCGTTCGACACCGGGATCGGGATCTGCGTCCTCATCTACGCGCTCACACTCGGGCTCCTCCCCGCTCTTCCGAGGATCGACGACCTCCCGGCCTTCGACATCGCCTTCTGGGCCGAGCATCCCGAGCTGTTGATGTTCTTCCTCACGGTGCTCGGGATCGGCGCCGTGGTCCTGTTCGTCGTTCTCGCGCGCCGCGCCGAGGCGTTCTGGGAGCACCTCAAGCAAGGCGTCGTGATCCTGAGGTCACCGCGGCGATATCTAGCCGAGGTCGCCTCGTGGCAGATGGTCGGGTGGTTGTGCCGCTTCGCCTCCTTCTGGTTCTTCCTCGAGGCGTTCCACATCGGCGGCTCGGTGGAGAACGTCCTCGTCGTGATGGCCGTCGAGTCCGTCGCGAAGGCGCTCCCGTTCACCCCCGGCGGCGCCGGCGCGCAGCAGGCGCTGCTCGTCGCGACCCTCGCCGGCCCCTCGGCCGCCGCGGTCCTGTCCTTCTCGGTCGGCCAGACGATCGCGGTCGCGGCATGGGCGGCCCTGCTCGGGTTCATCTCCCTCGCGGTGGTCTTCCGGATCACCGACTGGCGCCGGCTGTTGCGCGACGGGCGCGCCGCCCAGGCGGGCGCCGAGCGCGCCGGCGCCAGCGGCTCATGACGTTTGGCTGGCCGACCAAGTACGCTCGTCCGCGGGTGGACGCAGGGCAGCCGACATCCACAGGGATGCGCGCCACGAGGCGATGCTTCGCGCTGGTCGCGGCGCTGCTCGGCTTGCTCGTCGCGCCGGGCGCTGCGTCGGGGGCCGTTCAGACGCACACCGAGCGCGTCGGCCCAGTCCAGGTCGGCGGCTACGAGGTGCAGCAGAGCGTGCGCCTCGCGCCGCACGTGAACGCCGGACCGGATGCCTACATCACGAACATGGAGGTCGACGTCATCGACGCCGACGGGACCCCCGTCCCGATCCAGCGCCTGATGCTCCACCACATCGTGTTCGCGAACCTGAATCGCCAGGACGCGACGTGCGACAGCATCGTCGGGTTCGACGAGCGGCCCAACAGCCTGCTCAGCTCCGAGCGCTTCTACGCCGCCGGCGAGGAGCGGGCGAAGATGGGGCTCCCGCCCGGGTACGGGTACAAGATGAACCCGAATGACACCTGGGGGCTGCTGTACATGTTCATGAACCATCGCCCCGTCACCGACCGCGCGTACATCGAGTACAAGTACCGCGTCGTCAGCGGCGCCGACGCCCAGGGCATGGAGGCGGTGAAGCCTTACTGGCTCGACGTCGAGAACTGCCGCGCCGACCCGATCTACAACGTCAAGGGGACGAAGAAGAAGGGCTCCACGGACACCGAGAGCAGCGACGCGGTGATCCAGGAGTCCGGGTACATAGTCGGCGGTGGTGGGCACGTGCACGGCGGTGCGCGCGAGCTGAATCTCACCCAGCCGGACTGCGGTGACCGCCTGATCGGCGAGTCCCTCCCCACCTGGGGCAACAGGGACCACCCCTTCTACAACGTGAAGCCGGTCCTCCACGAACCGGGCCCGATCGCGATGAGCGGGTTCCAGACTCAGGCCGGGATCCCGGTCGCCGCCGGCGAGCGCGTACGGCTCAACGCGCTGTACGACAACTCGCTCCCCCACACGCGGGTGATGGGTATCTCGGTGATCTACGTGGATCCCGATCCAGGGGTGAATCAGGACTGTGGCCCGCTTCCCAACGACGTCAAGACCCTGCTCGCGCCCGGCAGCCTGGAGGGGCGCACGGGCGGTCCGATCCCGTACAAGATCCCGCTCACGGGCCTGGACGAGGACGGCAACGCGGTGACGATCAAGAAGCCTCCAGGCAAGACGAAGCGACTGAAGTCCGGGAAGACGATCGACGTCGGCGACCGCTTCTTCGAGCGGCCCAACGTGAAGCTCAAGCGCGGCGCGGAGCTGAACTGGGAGTTCTCGGGCGATGAGCTCCACAACGTGACGCTCGCCAACGGGCCGATCGGGTTCGGCTCGCCGAACCTCGACGACGACCGCACGTTCAGCCAGCGCTTCACCCGCAACGGGACCTACCGCCTGTTCTGCGCCCTGCACCCGGTGCAGATGAGCGAGCGGGTCGTCGTCAAGGGCAAGGGCGGCAAGGGCAAGTAGCCCCGGCCGCGTGCGCGCTCCCTACCCGCGCGCCCACTCCACCCGCACCTGACGACCCTTCAGCTTCGTCCCGTCGAGGCGGTCGACCACCCGCTCGGCGTGCTCCGCCCCCAGCTCCACGAACGAGAACCGCTCCAGGACGCGGATCGCCTCGATCGCCTCCTCCGGGACCACGGCGCCCTCGGTGAGGGCCCAGCGAAGGTCCTCCTCCCCGATCCCGCTTCGCTTGCCGCGATTCACGAACAGCTTCACGACGCCGTTGGCCGGCGTCTCGGCGGTCCGGCGCTCCTCGCGGCGACGGGGGCGGGGGGCGTGCTCGAGGCGCTCCTCGGGCGGCTCCCAGGCCCCGATAGACACCTTCGCCTCGCGCTCGATCCGCGGGACCTCCCGGCGCTGAGTGGGCGTGACGAGGGTGATCGCGCGGCCGGTGCGCCCGACCCGCCCCGTGCGCCCGATCCGGTGCACGTAGCCGTCGGTCGTGTCGGGGACGTCGTAGTTGATCACGTGGGTGACGTGCTCGATGTCGAGCCCGCGCGCGGCGACGTCGGTGGCGACGAGCAGCGGCAGCCGATGCTCCTTGAACGAGATCATCACCCCGTCGCGCTGTCCCTGGCTCATGTCGCCGTGAAGCGCCTTCACCGCCAGTCCGCGGTCCCTAAGCGTGCGGTCGAGGCGCGCCGCGCCGACCTTGGTCCGGCAGAAGATGATCGCCTGCTCGGGCTCCTCCGCCTGCAGTACCTCGACAAGGCGGTCGGTCTTCTCCCTCCCCGGGACCTCGACGTAGGCCTGCTCGATCGCGTCGACGGTGATCTTCTTCGGCGTCACGCGGATCGTCGTCGGGTCGTACATGTAGCGCTCCGCAAGGCGCGCGATCGGGGGCGGGATCGTGGCCGAGAAGAGGCCGGTCTGGCGACTGGAGGGACACATCCTGAGGATCCGCTCCACGTCCTCGATGAACCCGAGGTCCAGCATCTCGTCGGCCTCGTCGAGGACCACGTAGCGGGCGGAGGTGAGGACGAGCGACTGCCTCGACATCAGGTCCTTCATCCGGCCCACGGTGGCGACCACGACTTGTGCTCCCTTGCGAAGCTGCGCCTGCTGGGAGCGGATCGGGGCCCCACCGAACACCGCCACTACCTCGACCGGGAGGTGCTCCGCGAACGCCCGCATCGCCTGGGTGACCTGGATGCACAGCTCCCGGGTCGGGGTGAGGACGATCGCCTGAACCTCGTCGCTTTCCGGGTCGAGGTACTGGAGCAGGGGGAGCCCGAACGCCGCCGTCTTGCCGGTCCCCGTCTGCGCCTGGCCGATCACGTCGTGGCCGGCCAGCAGCTCGGGGATCGCCTGCTCCTGGATCGGGGTCGGCTCCTCGAAGCCGAGCTCGTCCAGCGCGAGCTGGATCTCGGGCGAGAGCCCGAGCTCTCGGAAGGCGGTCAATTGCCCGGGTCGAGGAGCAGCTTTCCCTGTGTGCCCCGCGCCTGGATGTCCTCGTGCGCCCGGGCCGCCTCCGAGAGCGGGTAGACGTCTCCGATCACGATCTCGAGCTCTCCCCTCGCGACGGCGCCGAGGAGCTCGGTGATCCCCTCGCGCAGCAGGTCCGGGCGGTGCGCGACGAGCTGAATCAGCCAGAAGCCGATCACGCCGCGGGTGGTTCGCATCAGGTCGCCGGTGACGACCGAGTTCGGCTCGCGCGAGGCGATCCCGTAGGTCACCAGGCGGCCGAACGGCGCCAGCGCCGCGTAGCTCGCCTCGAACGCGCGGCCGCCCGCCATCTCGAGCACGACGTCGACCGGCTTTCCCTCGTTGGCCTCCATGATCGCGGCCTCGAGATCGTCGGCGTTGGAGTCGACGGTCGCGTCCGCGCCCAACCGCTCGGCCAGCGCGCGCTTCTGCGCGCTCGACGCGATCCCGATCACCCGGCCGGCTCCCATCCGCTTCGCGAGCTGCACCGCAAGCGTCCCCACGCCGCCGGCCGCGGCGTGAACGACCACGCTCTCGCCCGCCTCGAGGTGCGCCGAGATCTTCAGCGTCGCCCAAGCGGTCAGGCCCTGGAGGAGGAGCGCCGCCGCCTGGTCGTCGCTGACCTCGTCCGGCACCGGGACCAGGTGGCCCTCCGGCACGGCGATCAGCTCCGCGTAGCCGCCTCCGGCGACCAGCGCCGCCACCCTGTTGCCGTCCGGGGTCGTGCCGGACACCTCGCCGCCGGGAATCAGCGGGAGCTGCGCCGGGGCGAGGTAGTCGTCGCGGCGCTGGTGGGTGTCGGCGAAGTTGATCCCCGAGCGCGCCACCCGCACCAGGACCTCACCGTCCGCGGGCTCCGGATCGGGGACGTCGGTGTGCTGAAGCACCTCGGGCCCGCCGAACTCGGTTATCTGGATCGCCTTCACGGCGATGATCTTAGTGCTCACTTTGCCGTGGGGCATCGCTACAGGCGGGGGCCGACGGTCCCCCCCGCGATGGCGATCGCCAACACCACCGCCGAGGTTAGGATCACGTACCGCCTGGCCACCGGCCGCCGATGCCACTCGACCACACCGGACATATGGACAGATGTCGCTGACAGTCGTCGGCTCGATCGCCTTCGACTCGGTGCGGACGCCGTTCGGGGAGCGCGAGCGCATGCTCGGCGGCTCGGCGGTGCATTTCTCGCTCGCTGCGAGCTTCTTCACCACGGTGCGGGCCGTAGGTCCGGTCGGGGACGATTTTGGCGACGAGGAGCTCGCCGTCCTTCAAGGGCGCGGGGTGGAGACCGACGACATCGAGCATGTCCCGGGCGGGCGGACGTTCTTCTGGCGCGCTCACTACGACCACGACCTCAACGTCGCCCATACCGACGACACCCAGCTCAACGTGTTCGGCGACTTCGAGCCGAAGCTCTCGGACGCCTCACGCGAGGCGGAGGTGCTGTTCCTCGGCAACATCCAGCCCGAGCTCCAGCGCCGGGTCCGCAGGCAGTGCGGGGCGCGGCTCGTCGCGCTCGACTCGATGAACCTCTGGATCAACACCGCCCGCGAGGCGCTCGCGGCCGCGATCGCGGAAACGGACTGCCTGATGCTGAACGACGCGGAGCTGCGCATGCTCACCGAGGAGCCCAACCTCGCTCGCGCGGCCCGTCGCGCGATGGACTTGGGCCCGGAGATCGTCGTCGCGAAGCGCGGGGAGTATGGAGCCGCGCTGTTCACGGGGGAGGGGTTCTTCGCGATCCCGGGATACCTGCTCGAGGACGTTTGCGACCCGACCGGCGCCGGCGACAGCTTCGCCGGAGGCTTCCTCGGCTATCTGGACGCCGAGGACGCCGAGCGCCCCTCGCCCGAGGCGATGCGGCGCGCGATGGCCTACGGGACGGCGCTGGCCTCGTTCAACGTCGAGGACTTCGGAACCGAGCGCGTCGCCCGCCTCACGCGCGAGGAGATCGAGGAGCGCTACGAGGCGCTGCGGCGACTGACGCATTTCGACCTGGCTGTGACCTGATCAAGCGCGCGATGTGCGAGCACATCGCGCGGTTTACGGCGGGCCATGCGTGAATCCCGCCCTGCGTTCACGAAACGGCCACTGCCGCCGGATTCGAGGTGCGATACTGCGCAGCGGGGGGTATACGCACAGAGCACACGACCGAATTCCGGAGACAGCGGCCGAGGAGGGCGAGCATGGCGACCGAGCAGCAGACGAACAACCCGCCGGCCGAGACCGTGGAGCAGAAGCAGGGATCCGCGGACGGCCCGCCCGGCGATAGCCTCACGATCACCGACAACCGCACCGGCGAGACCTACGAGGTCGAGGTCACCGACGGCACGGTGAAGGCGATGGACCTGCGCCAGATCAAGGCCTCGGAGGACGACTTCGGCCTCATGTCCTACGACCCGGCGTTCACCAACACCGCCTCGTGCCGCTCCGGGATCACATACATCGACGGTGAGGCCGGGGTGCTCGAGCACCGCGGCTACTCGATCGAGCAGCTGTGCGAGCACTCGAGCTACCTCGAGGTCGCCTACCTGCTGATCTTCGGAGAGCTTCCGACCAGACCCCAGCTGGACCGCTGGATCTACGACGTCACCCACCACACCTTCGTCCACGAGGACATCAAGAAGTTCCTCGAGGGATTCCGCTACGACGCCCACCCGATGGGGATGCTGCTCGCCTCGGTCGGGGCGCTGTCGACCTTCTATCCGGACGCGAAGGAGATCGACGACCCGGAGGAGCGCTATATGGCGGCGATCAGGCTGATAGCCAAGATGCCGACCCTCGCGGCGTTCGCCTACCGGCACAACATGGGGCTCCCGTACGTGTATCCGGACAACGAGCTCAGCTACGCCGGGAACTTCCTCTCGATGATGTTCAACATGAACGAGACGAAGTACACGCCAGACCCGCGCCTCGAGCACGCCCTCGACGTCCTCTTCATCCTCCACGCCGACCACGAGCAGAACTGCTCCACCAACGCGGTTCGTGGGGTCGGCTCCTCACAGGTCGATCCGTACTCGGCGGTCGCGGCGGGGGTCGCGGCGCTGTACGGGCCGCTGCACGGCGGCGCGAACGAGGCGGTTCTGAAGATGCTGCGCCGGATCGAGTCGCCGGAGAACATCCCCGACTTCCTCGAGGGGGTGAAGAACCGCGAGGAGCGCCTGATGGGCTTCGGGCACCGCGTGTACAAGAACTACGACCCCCGCGCGCGGATCATCAAGAAGAACGTCGACGAGGTGCTGGAGGCGACCGCGGACAACCCGCTGATCGACATCGCCACCGAGCTCGAGAAGCGGGCGCTCGACGACGAGTACTTCACCTCGCGCAAGCTGTACCCCAACGTCGACTTTTACTCAGGCTTGATCTACGAGGCGCTCGGGATCCCGACCGGGATGTTCACCGTGATCTTCGCGATCCCACGCACCTCCGGGTGGGTAGCGCAGTGGATGGAGCTCAACGACGACTCCGAGCAGAAGATCGCCCGCCCGCGCCAGGTCTACACCGGCGAGCGCGAGCTCGAGTACGTCGGGATCGACAAGCGCGAGGGACCGGAGAAGATCGTCGGCCCTCCCGCCCGTCGCCCGAAGCGCCCGCGCCGCGGCGCTTGAGTGGCTACAAGCTGACGATCCGCCACGGTTCTGAGGTCAAACGGGAGGAGTTCGAGACCCTCGAGGAGGCGATCGACGAGCTCGAGCGGCGCGCCGAGGCGATCCGATCGGAAGGCCCGCTGGAGGGCGTGAAGATGTTCCGCGACTACGAGCCCGGGCAGCGCGTTGCCGCCCGGCTGGAGATCACGGGGCCCGGCCGGGTGCGCCGGCCGGAGGTGGGGCTCGACGTGATGGGCGACGGGCACCTCGTCGCGTACCGCGGCGCGATCTTCAAGAAGGAACTCGAGCCGCGCGAGGGCGGGACCGCCTACGATGCCGTGCGGGCCGCGTTGGGTGGAACGACGTGACGGCCGACGACCGGATCGAGATCGGACGCACCGAGGAGGGCGTCGAGGTCGGCCGCCGGGTGAGGCTGCCGCGCGGCGCGGAGCCTCCCTTCGGCGTGTTCCTGAACGGCGTCCGCCAGAGCCAAGGCTCCGACTACCGGGTCGAGGCAGGGGAGATCGTGTTCAAGCGCCCGATCGTCAAGGAGGGCAAGGTGAGCGGGGTGCGCTGGCTGGCGATGCTGCTGGGGCTGTTCGGCACCTACCGCAAGCACGAGGTCGTCGACGTCGAGTACCGCCTGCGCGGCGAGACGAAGCTCGCCTCGGACGTCGAGGTGCTGCCGGACTAGCAGCTAGCCGGCGACGGGCTCGGCCGCGAGGCCGACCAGGCCGGCCACCCGCTCGCGGTGCTCGCGCGCGGAGCCCATCAACTCGCCCGTGACCTTCGCCCGCTTGAGCAGGAAGTGAAGGTCGTGCTCCCAGGTGAACCCGATCCCGCCGAGAACCTGGAGCGCCGACGCCGCCACCTCCCAGGCCGCATCCGAGGCGCGAGCCTTAGCCATCGAGGCGGCGAGCGGCAGCGACTCGGGCTCCGCTCCGGCGGTCCACGCCGCGTAGTAGGTGAGCGAGCGCGCCTCCTCGGTGTCGAGGAGCATCTTCGCGCAGCGGTGCGAAACCGCCTGGTAGGAGCCGATCGGGCGGCCGAACTGCTCGCGCTCCTTCGCGTAGTCCACCGCCATCTCCATCGCCCGCTGCGCGATCCCGGTGAGCTCGGCGGCGATCGCAACCATCAGGCGGTCGGCGCCGCGGTGCAGATGAGCCTCGGGGAGCGGGTCGCCGCCGGAGGCCTCGACCTGCGCGTAGGACCGCGTGGAGTCGATCAGCTCAAGCGGCTTCACGTCCGCTGCGGAGCGCTCGACCAGGACGCCGTCGTCGCCCTGCGGGAGGACGAGGACCGCCGCGCCCTGCGCGTCGGGCACGATCGCGTCCTCCTCCGGCGTGAACGCGGCCGCGCCGAGCGTCTCCCCGGACGCGATTCCCGGCAGCCACCGCCCGCGCTGCTCGTCGCTGCCCGCCGCGTCGATGAAGAGCCCTGCCGCAGCGTTGGACAAGAATTGGATCGGTGCGCACGCGAAGCCGAGCTCCTCGCACAGGATCACCAGCTCGACCATCCCCAGGCCCTGTCCGCCGTGCTCCTCGTCGATCGCGATCCCCGGCCATCCGAGCTCGGAGATCTCGCTCCACAGCGCGTCGTCGTAGCTCCGGGACTCCGCCAGCTCGCGCACCTTCTCGGGGGTGAAGCGCGCGGAGAGGAACTCGCGCGCGGTGCGCTGGATCTCCTGCTGCTCGTCGTTGAAGCCGAAGTCCATCGCTCCTACCTCCCTACCTCAGCCTGGGGAGGCCGAGCACGCGCTCGGCGACGATGTTCTTCATCACCTCGGTCGTCCCGCCCTCGATCGAGTTCGCGCGGGCGCGCAGGAACCGGTAGCTCCAGTCGCTCCGTTCCAGGCCCTCCGTGCCGAGGATCTCGGTCGCCAGCTCGGTCAGCGCCTGGTTCGTATCGGCCCACTGCCACTTGGCGAGTGAGCCCTCGGGGCCGGGGATCCCGGTGCGCATCGTCTGGGTCAGGGTGCGCAGACCACCCAGCCGCAGCGCCTCGGCCGAGATCTGGAGGCGCGCGATCCGATCGCGGACAAGCGGGTCGTCGGCGGCGCCCCGCTCCCGGGCGAGGGCGATCAGCTCGTCGAGCTCGCGGCGCAGCGCCACCGCCGACGCGGCTCCGAGCCCCGCCCGCTCGTGCATCAGCGTCGTGATCCCGACCATCCACCCGTTTCCGACCCCCCCGACCACGTTGTCGTCGGGGATGTAGGCGTCCTCCATGAAGATCTCGTTGAACTCCGCCTCGCCGGTGATCTGGCGCAGCGGGCGGACGTCGACCGCGTCCTGCTCCATGTCGAGGATGAAGTAGGAGAGGCCCTTGTGCTTGGGGGCGTCTGGGTCGCTGCGCGCGAGCAGCATGCACCACCTCGCCTCGTGCGCGAACGTCGTCCACACCTTCTGGCCGGTGACGCGCCAGCCGCCGTTCTGGGGCACCGCCTTCGTCTTCAGCGACGCGAGGTCGGAGCCCGACTCCGGCTCCGAGAAGCCCTGGCACCAGATCTCCTCGGCGGACAGGATCGGCTCGAGGAAGCGTTCCTTCTGCTCCTCGGAGCCATGCGCGATCACGACCGGGCCTCCCATCACGAGCCCGAGCACGTTCGCGGGCCGGGGGGCCTTGGAGCGCGCCATCTCCTCGCTGAAGATCACCTGCTCGATCAGGGTCGCGCCGCGGCCGCCGTACTCCTTCGGCCACGAGATCCCCGCCCAGCCGGCCTCGTGGAGCTTTCCCTGCCACTCGCGCTCGAACTCGAACCGCGCCTGGTCGTCACCCTCGGGCGACGGGCCCGGGTGGTTGGCCTCGAGCCATGAGCGGACCTCGTCTCGGAAGCCCCGCTCCTCGGATGTGAGCGTCAGGTCCATGCGGTGCGCTGGCCGATTGGCCAGTCAACAGCCTAGTTAACTCGCTTAGTTGAACGCGTACAGCATCAACAGCGCCGTCGCCACCCATGTGACGGCGGCGAAGATCATCCCCGGGTCCTCGGTGAGGATCGCCGCCGTCGATCGCGTGTCGCGGCGGTCGTAGATCAGGTACAGGTAGCGGAAGACCCCGTACAGCACCGAGGGGGCGGTGGCGAGCATCTCGCTCCCGATCTTCGGGCTCTGGACCGCGTAGATCGCGTAGCTGATGATCGCCGCGGCGGTGACCATCGACACCATCTGGTCGAGGAACGGGACCGAATAGTGCTCGAGCACCGGCCGTGTCTCGGCGCCGTCGGCCATCTCCTCCATTGCCTCCTGGCGGCGCTTCGTGAACCCGAGGAACAGCGCCAGCATCCCGGTGCAGAGCAGCAGCCACTCGGAGGCCTGGGCGTCGACGGCGACCGCGCCGGCGACGACGCGGAGGATGAACAGCGACGCGATCGTCATCACGTCGAGAATCACGAGCCGCTTCAGGACGAGCGAGTAGGCGACCGTCATCACGCCGTACAGCGCGACGAGGCCCGCGACCTCCGACGACACGGCGATCAGGGCCAGCACGATTCCGACGATCGCGAGCACGACGGCCGCCATCCAGGCGAGCTGCTCCGATAGCGTGCCGCTGGCGATCGGGCGGTGGCGCTTCGCCGGATGGCGGCGGTCGAGGGCGACGTCGCGGAGGTCGTTGACGAGATAGCCCGCGCTGGAGATCGCGCAGAAGGCGACGAACACGAGTGTCGCGTCGAGCACCCGTCCTGGATCGTCGAACTGCTGCGAGAACAGCAGCCCGGCAAAGACAAGGAGGTTCTTGATCCACTCGGGGGGCCGCATCGCGACGAGCAGGGCGCGGGCGGTGGAGCCACGCTGCGCCCCGCGACGCCGGGAGTCCCGAACGGGCTCCGCTGCTGCCGCGCTCGCTTCAGGCGTCGTCGCCTGGTCGGTGGGCCCGGGCACGGGCGAAAGGTTACGGATCGATCAACACGCCAGGGTTGAGCACCCCGCGAGGGTCGAGCTCGCGCTTCGCGGCCCGCAACGCCGCGGCGAACGGCTCGGGGCGCTGGCGGTCGTACCACGGGCGGTGGTCGCGCCCGACCGCGTGATGGTGGGTGATCGTGCCGCCGGCCGCGATCAGCGCCTCGGAGACCGCGGCCTTGATCGCGTCCCACTGCTCGACCTCGTTCCCGCGGCGGGCGGGCGCGAGCACCGTGTAGTACGGCGCCGGCCCGTCGGGGTAGACGTGGGTGAAACGGCAGCTGAGGCGCGGCGCGCCCGGCCCCTCCCGAGGCGCGCCGGTGACGTCGGCAACCGCGCCGCGGGCCGTGTCCATCACCGCCTCGTGGAACTCGGAGAGGCGGTCCCAGGTGACCGCGGTCTCGAACGTGTCGCTGAGCACGCCGAGGGCGACGAAGCTGTCGCGGAGGTAGGGCGCGGCGAGAAAGGCGTGCCGCCATGAATCAACCGGCGACTGCTCCGCTCCCGCTCGCCCCGACCTCACCTTCCCCGGCTCGCCGCCGTGGTCGCTGGCGGCGGCGAGCGCCAGCGCCATCGGCCCTTCGACCGGGTGGTGCGCCGACTCGAAGCCGAGCACGAGCAGCGAGTTGCCGGGCGGGCCGGCGTGGGTGAGCTCCGATTCCGCAGCGTCGAGCAGGCGGCAGTTCGAGGGATTGAGCCCGCTCTGCGCGATCTCGCGAACCGCGCCGGCCGCGGCGTGGAAGTCGTCGAAGGCGACCCCGCACGAGAGCTTGAAGCGCGGCCGCTCCTGCAGGCGCATCCACGCCTCGGTGATCACCCCGAGGACGCCCTCCGATCCGGCAAGCACCCGGTCCGGGCTCGGGCCCGCTCCGGAGCCCGGGAGGCGGCGGCTCTCCCACACGCCGCTCGGCGTCAGCGCCCTCACCGACTCGACGAGGTCGTCGATGTGCGTGTAGAGCGTCGCGAAGTGCCCGCCCGAGCGGGTCGCGATCCAGCCTCCGAGCGTGGAGAACTCGAACGACTGAGGGAAGTGGCGCAGGGTCAGCCCGTGCGGCCGGAGCTGGTCCTCGAGCACGGGTCCGAGCGCGCCCGCCTGGATCCGCGCCGCGCGCGACGTGGCGTCCACGTCGAGCACGCGATCGAGGCGGCGCAGATCGACGCTCACCGCCCCGGCGTGGCCGTCGCCGATCCGCGCCTCGACCCCTCCGACGACGCTCGTCCCCCCGCCGAACGGGATCGCGGCCGCACCCGCGTCGGCGCACCACTCCAGCACCGCGCCGACCTCGCCCTCGTCCCGCGGATGCGCGACCAGGTCGGGCGGATTGTCGATCCGCCCCCGGAACGCCCGCACCACGTCGCGATACGCCTTCCCGTACGCGTGGGACACCCGCTCGTAGCGGTCGTCGGTGACGATCGCGGCGAGGGAGTCCGGCGGCGCGATGCGCGGTGGCGGAAGCTCGATCGCCTCCAGCGGCACCGCCTCCTCGACCTCCTCGGCGCCAAACCCGAGCCGCTCGCGGATCCCGGGTGCGGCCGCCTCGAGCTGCTCGCGCGTGGACTGCCGGTCCGCGTAGCCCCAGCCCCAATGGCTGAGCCGCCGCTCGGTCGCCGTTACCAGTGGACGCCCCGCATCAGGTACGCGAACGCGACCTGCTCTCGCGACGCCTCTTCGTCGGTGCTCGGCGCGTCCGGCTTCTCCTTCTCACCCCTGGCGGCGCGGGAGTCGGGGAACAGCTGGTAGGCCGTGTTCAGGATGTAGTCGATCGAGCGCGGGTTGATCGCGTAGAGCAACTGCCCGAGGGTGCCGAGCGGGGTCGCGATCCGCTTCGGCTTGTGGATGATCGCCTCGCAGATCATGTCCGCCGCCTTCTCCGGCGTGATCGTGGGGAAGCGGTTGTACATCTTCGTCGGGGCGATCATCGGGGTTCGCACCAGCGGCATGTGGATCGTGGTGATCGTCACCCCGTCGTCGACCATCTCCGAGGCGATCGCGCGCGAGAAGGCGTCGAGCGCCGCCTTCGAGGCGACGTAGGCCGAGAACCGCGGCGTGTTCGTCTGCACGCCGATCGAGCTGATGTTGACGATGTGCCCCTGCTTGCGCTGGCGCATCCGCGGGAGCAGCTTGAGCATCAGCTTCACGGGCCCGAAGTAGTTGAGCTGCATCGTGCGCTGGTAGTCGTGGAAGCGGTCGTAGGAGAGCGCGACGGAGCGGCGGATCGACTTGCCCGCATTGTTGACGAGGATGTCGACGTCGCCGTGCCGGTCGAGGACCTCGTCCACCATCCGGTCGATGTCGTCCGTGTCGCTGAGGTCGCAGGGGTGGACGTGCGCGGTGCCGCCCCCGTCCTCGATCTCCGCCTTCACCTCCTCGAGGGTCTCGCGGGTGCGCGAGACGAGCAGGACGTTGCCACCGGCATCCGCGATCTTCAGGGCGGCCGCCCGACCGATCCCCGACGACGCGCCGGTGATCAGGACCACCCGGCCGCGAACGGCGGCGTCGAGGTTGGCGACGCCGCGCGCGCTGCGCACCAGCCGCAGCGCCTCGTCGGGCACCTGCTGGCCGATCACCTGGGTGGCGCCCCCGATCACCCCGACGCGGCCCCTCACCGCCCCGGCCAGCGAGCGGTCGCGGAACAGGTCGGGATCGAGGTGGCGCTCCCAGTAGTCCCACAGCTTGTCCGCGTAGGCCTCGAGCGGCGGCACCCTGATGTCGGTGCCCGCGAGAGCCCTCTGCGCCTCGCGGGAGTCGAAGCTCGTCGGGTAGCTGACGTAGGTGAGGACCGAACGCGGAATCCCGAAGTCCGCGAGCAGGCGGTCGGCGACCAGGTCCGCCGCCGGGAGGGTCGCGAGGGCACCTCGGGCCAGGGGCGAGACCGCATCCAGCACCCCGGCCGGGACCCGGGCGACGGATCGCGGCGCGTTCGCGGCGCCGGCGAAGATATCGATCACCTCGCCGGCGGTCCTGGGAGCGGGATCGGTGAGATGGAACGCCCTGCCGTCGAGGCCGTCGAGGTGAGCGATGTGGTCCATCGCCCTGGTGACGAAGTCCACCGGGACGAGGTTTATCTCCCTCCCCTCGATCCCGAGCAGCGGCATCCACTGCGGGACCGTGTTGCGCAGCCGCCGGATCAGGTTGAAGAAGTAGTAGGGACCGTCGATCTTGTCCATCTCGCCGGTCTGCGAGTCGCCGACGACGATCCCCGGGCGGTACACCCGCCACGGCCGCTCGGATTCCTCCCGCACGACCCTCTCCGAGTCGTGCTTGGTGCGGAAGTAGGGATGGTTGTCCAGGTTCTCGGCCTCCTCGAACATGTCCTCGCGCCACACCCCCTCGTAGAGGCCGGCGGCGGCGATCGAGCTGACCATGTGGAAGCGACCGGCCTCGACCGCGGCGGCGAGCTCGACCGCGCCCCGGGTGCCCTGAACGTTGGCGATCCGCTGGCTCTCCCCGTCCGCGGTCATGTCGTAGATCGCGGCGAGATGGAAGAAGTGCTCGACCTTGCCGTGCAGCTCGGCGATCCGGTCCTCGCACCCGAGCCGGGGCTGGGTGAGGTCGCCGACCACCGGCACGATTCTGTCCTCCCCGACACCCCAGCGGTGGCGGAGCTCCTCGAGCCGGCCCTTGGAGCCCTCGCGGACCAGCACGTAGACGGTCCCTTCGCGCTTCAGGAGAAGCTCGACGAGGTGGCGCCCGATGAAGCCCGTCGCTCCGGTGACGAAGTACATCTACTTCCTGTGGACCCTACACTTTCCCGATGGCCCTTCACCTCGATCCGTTCGGCCAAGAGCCGGTCCGCGAGACGCGCAAGGTGCGGGCCGCCGACATCGGCGAGGAGCGGCGGATCGCCCGCGACGGCGTCCAGCGGATCGCCCATGGCGCGCTGGTATGCCCGGGGTGCAACCTCCCGGTGCTGATCGAGGATCGGGTGCCGGCCACGCGGCGCCTGCGCTGCGGGTACTGCGATCACCACGCCCCGGCGCGCGAGTTCGTCGTCCGCGACGTGTTCGACACGGTCGCGAACGAGGTGTACGTGATCGCCCGAGTGGCCTGAGCGCGTTCGCCTAGACTCACGAGGGGGACATGGCGACGACAGGAACCGTCGAGATTCAGATGCCCCAGATGGGCGAGTCGGTGACGGAGGGCACCGTTCTCGAGTGGCACAAGAAGGAGGGGGAGTTCGTCGAGGAGGGCGAGACCGTGGTCGAGGTCTCGACCGACAAGGTGGACGCCGAGGTCCCGGCCCCCGCGAGCGGCACGATCAGCAAGCTCCTCAAGGGCGAGGACGACACGGTCCAGGTCGGCGAGGCTCTCGCCGAGCTCGACCCCTCGGGCGAGCCGTCGAGCGACGGCGCGGAGCCGGCGCCTCAGGCGGAGGAGAAACCGGCCGAGCCGGCCTCCGAGACGGGTGAGACCGTTCAGCTCACGATGCCCGAGATGGGCGAGTCGGTGACCGAGGGGACGATCCTCGAGTGGCGCAAGCAGGAGGGCGACGACGTCGCCGAGGGAGAGACCGTCGTCGAGGTCTCGACGGACAAGGTCGACGCCGAGGTCCCGGCGCCCGTGAGCGGGACGATCTCCAGGCTTTTGAAGGCCGAGGACGACACCGTGCAGGTGGGCGAGGCCCTGGCGGAGATCTCTGCATCCGGCGCTCCGCCCGCCGCCGACGAGGCCCCCAAGCCAACGTCGGCGGCGGAGCAGGCGCCGGCGGCGGCCCCGACCGGGAACGGCAAGCGCTCCTCGCCCGTCGCCCGCCGCGTCGCCGCTGACCGCGGGATCGACCTCGGCAGCGTGCGCGGGAGCGGGATCGGGGGCCGGATCACGAAGGCCGACGTCCTCTCCGCCGCCGACGGCGGCGACGGCGCGGCCGCCACCGCCCCCGCGGCCGTGGAGGGCGAGGCCAAGCCGCTTCGAGGGCCCGCGGGGATGCTCGCGAAGGCGATGGAGGAGAGCCGCTCCATCCCCACCGCCACGTCCTTCCGCACGCTCGCGGTCGACACGCTCGACGCGAAGCGCAAGGCGCTCAACGCGGAGCTGAAGGAGCGCGGGATGAAGGTCTCCTTCACCCACCTGGTCGCGTGGGCGATGACCCAGGCGGCGACGGAGTGGCAGGTGATGACGCGCACCTACGAGGAGCGCGACGGAAAGCCGCACGCGGTCCAGCCCGGTCACGTCAACCTCGGGATCGCGGTGGACGTGGAGCGCAAGGACGGCTCGCGCGGGCTGATGGTCCCGTGCATCAGGGCCGCGGAGACGCGCGACTTCTCGGGCTTCCACGGTTACTACGAGGACCTGATCACCAAGACGCGGGAGAACAAGCTCACCGCGGACGACTTCCAGGGCACGAACATCACGCTGACCAACCCGGGCGGGCTGGGCACCGTCGCCTCGGTGCCGCGGCTGATGGCCGGCCAGGGGACGATCATCGCCACCGGGTCGATCGCCTACCCGGTGGAGTGGCGGCACGCGCCGGCCGACAAGGTGAAGGCGCTCGGGGTCTCCAAGGTGATGACGATGACCTCGACCTACGACCATCGGGTCATCCAGGGTGCCGAGTCTGGGTCCTACCTGCGGCGGATCGACGAGCTGCTCCAGGGCGAGGACGGCTTCTACGAGTCGGTCGCCGAGTCGCTCGGCGTCGACGCGGGCGTCGTCACCGCTGCGCATGCGGCGTCCGCCTCCGCCCCGCCCCTCGCCCCGGCCGCGCCGGCCCCGAGCGTGGTCGAGGACAAGCCCAGCATGGAGCTGCTTCAGGCCGTGCAGGCGGCCACCTCGCTGCTCAAGGCCTACCGCACGCACGGCCATCTCGCCGCGCGGCTCGATCCGCTCGGCAGCGAGCCGAAGGGTGATCCGGCGCTTCAGCCGGAGAACCTCAACCTGACCCCAGAGCTGATGGCGCAGGTCCCGGCCTCGATCCTGCGCGTGGAGTGCCCCGGCGAGACGCTGCTCGACGTCGTGCCCCGGATGCGGGAGGACTACTGCGGGACGATCGCGTACCAGATCGAGCACCTTTCCTCGCACCAGCAGCGCGTGTGGCTGCGCGAGCGGATCGAGACCGACTGGCACCGCAAGCCGCTCGAGCCCGAGGAGAAGCGGGCGCTGCTCGATCGCCTGCTCGAGGTGTTCCAGTTCGAGCGCTTCGTCGAGAAGGCCTACCTGGGCCAGAAGGTGTTCTCAATCGAGGGCCTCGACGCGGTTGTGCCGATGATCGACGAGGTGGCCGTCCTCGCGGAGCGAAACGGCGCCAACGAGGTGGTGCTCGGAATGGCGCATCGCGGCCGGCTCAGCGTTCTCGCCCACAACCTGGGACGCTCGGTTGAGTCGATCTTCGCCGAGTTCGAGGGCGCGAAGGCGATAGAGGCCGTGAAGGCCGTCGCCGCGATCCCCCACCGCGGCACCGGCGACGTCAAGTACCACTACGGCGCCGAGGGGTCGCTCTCTACTCGCGACGGAGAGAAGATCAAGATGCGGCTGTACCCGAACCCGAGCCACCTCGAGTTCGTCGACCCCGTCGCCACGGGCGCGGCCCGGGCAGAGCAGACCGAGCACGAGGGGCCGCGACTGCATCACGATCCGAGCCGCGTGGTTCCGCTGCTTCTGCACGGCGACGCCGCGTTCCCCGCCCAGGGCGTGGTTGCCGAGACCCTCAACCTGCTCGCGCTGGACGGCTACGCGACGGGTGGCACGATCCACATCATCACCAACAACCAGGTGGGCTTCACCACCGATCCCGAGGAGGCACGGTCGACGCCCTACGCGGCGGACATGGCGAAGGGCTACAACGTGCCGATCATCCACGTCAACGCCGACGACGTCGAGGCGTGCATCGCGGCGGTGCGCCTGGCGATGGCCTACCGGCAGGAGTGGGGGCGCGACGTCGTGATCGACCTGATCGGCTACCGCCGCTACGGACACAACGAGGCCGACGAGCCCGCGTACACGCAGCCGAAGATGGCGGCGCTGATCAAGCAGCACCCGCCGGTCAGCGAGATCTACGCCGAGAAGCTGATCGGCGATGGGGTGGTCTCGAAGGAGGACGTCGATGCGGACGCGAAGCGCCGCCGCGACGAGCTCTCGGAGGCGCTGAAGCGGCTCCGCGCGAAGATGGAGGCCGGGGAGTACGAGCAACCCGGAACCACCGACACGGGAACGATCGAGCTCGACCGTCGCAAGAGCCCCGATGTCGAGACGGCGGTGTCCGAGGAGCGGCTCCGCGGACTGAACGAGGAGCTGCTGATGGTCCCCGACAGCTTCGCCATCCACCGCAAGCTCCGCAAGCCGCTGTTTCGTCGCCGCGACGCGCTGGACGAGGGCGGGATCGAGTGGGGTCACGCCGAGGCACTCGCCTTCGCCTCCCTGCTCACCGAGGGGACTCCGATCCGGCTAACCGGCCAGGACACCGAGCGCGGCACGTTCTCCCATCGCCACATGGCCCTGCACGACGAGAAGACCGGCCTGCGCTACGTGCCGGTCCAGCACCTCTCCGACGCGCAGGCCCCGTTCGAGCTCCACAACAGTCCCCTGTCCGAGACTGCCTGCCTCGGGTTCGAGTACGGCTACTCGGCGGCGTCGCCCGAGAGCCTGATCGTGTGGGAGGCGCAGTTCGGCGACTTCGCGAACGCGGGCCAGGTGATCATCGACAGCTTCATCGCCTCGGGGGAGTCGAAGTGGGGGCAGGCCTCGAGGCTGACCCTGCTGCTCCCGCACGGCTACGAGGGGTCGGGGCCCGAGCACTCCAGCGCCCGGATCGAGCGCTTCATCGCGCTCTCCGCGGAGGGGAACATGCGGCTCGCCAATCCCACGACCGCGGCCCAGTACTTCCACCTCCTGCGTCGCCAGGCGAGGATCGCGAAGGCCCGCCCGCTGGTCGTGTTCACCCCCAAGGGGCTGCTGCGGCTGCCCGCTGCGGCATCGACGCTGGACGAGCTCACGCAGGGGAGCTTCCAGTTCGTGATCGACGACCCGCGTGCCGCGGACCGGCGCGACAAGGTCGAGCGGCTGGCGCTGTGCAGCGGCAAGATCTACTACGACATCGACGGCGAGGAGAAGCGCGCCTCCGCCGAGAGGGTGGCGATCGCGCGGATGGAGCTGCTGTACCCGTTTGCGAGCGACCAGATTGCGGAGCTGATCTCCCGCTACCCGAACCTGAACGAGATCGTCTGGGTCCAGGAGGAGCCGCAGAACATGGGCGCGTGGAAGATCATGTCGCGGAGGATGCCGGAGCTGGTCCCCGACGGCGTCGAGCTCGGCTACATCGGCCGGCCCCAGCGCGCCGCCCCCTCCGAGGGCTATCCGGTCGCCCACCGCTCCGAGCAGGAGCGGATCGTGCTCACCACGCTCGAGGTGTAGTAGCCGCGACCTGAATCACCCGGTCCGGGGTCGGTCACGAGTAGGCGGCCACGAAGCCCTGGCGCCAGCTCGGGTAGCGCAGCTCCCACCCGAGCTCGCGCTTGGCCTTCGCGTTCGAGGCCCCGCGGGCCTCGGTTCCGATCATCACCGCCGCCTCGCCAGCGACCAGCCGCGCCAGCCAGCGGGGAAAGCGGCGGGGCGGCTTGGCGCCGAGCACGTTCGCGAGCACCGGCAGCCACTCGCGCAGCGGTGCGGGCTCGTCGTCGACGATGTTGTAGATGCCGGCCGCGTCGCGTTCGAGCGCGAGCACGGTCGCCGCGGCCGCGTCGTCGAGGTGGATGAACGACGAGATGCCGCCGCCGTCGCCGACGATCGGGAACCGCCGCTTGCGCACGGGCTCGAGCAGGCCGTCGTTGGGAGCGCCGTAGAAGCCGCCGTAGCGAAGCGCGGTTCCGCCGGCGTCAGTGACCGCCTGGTCGAGATACCGCATCGCGGCTTGGCTCTCGCGCGTCGACGGCAACGGATTGGGATCGAGCGGATCGTCCTCGGTCTTCACCGGACCGCCCTCGCGCGCGTACCGGTAGCTGGCGAAGCTCTGGGCGACGATGCGGCGCACGCCCGCCTCGCGGGCGGCCGCCAGCAGCGCGTCCGTGCCTTCGGTCCGCAGCCTGTTGGTCCGCGCGAAGCCGCGATCGAAGTTCCTGGAGAAGCGCATGTTCGCCAGTGCGGTCGCCTGGTGGGCGATCGCGTCGGGCGCGGTTTCGAGGACGGCCCTGCGCACGGCGTCCGCGTCGAGCAGATCGAGCT
>JBOGZH010000376.1:0-7741 GCA_050697095.1 Solirubrobacterales bacterium | reverse complement strand
GAGCTCCTCAAGGCGGCGCAACAGCGCCTCCCACGCCGTCTCGGTGCGCTCGGCGTCCGGCGCCACCAGCACCAGCTCGGGACAGCGCGCCAGCGCCTCGCCGATCCGCATCCCGGGGCGGACCCCGAACGCCTCCGCCGGGCCCGAGACCTCGCCAACCGCCTGCACCCCTCCCGGCTCGGGGGCCAGCGCCGCGGAGCGCAGGAGCGTCTCCCGACGACTCCCGGCCGCGGCCACGAGCGCGAAGCGGGGAGCGAGGACGCATACGATCATCGAACACATGTTCGCTTAAGTTGCCGAGAAGGTCAAGTGAAAGTGAAGTGATGGGATCATGGGCCCGATGAGGCGGATCGCACCCCTGCTCGCAGTCGTCCTCGCCCTGGCGGCCGTCGCCGGGTGTGGGGGAGGGGACGACGAGGGGGACGGCTCCCAGACCCGGGCCGAGGCGCCCGGGGAGATCGCCGGCGACGCCGACCCCGACGCGGTGGACGTGATCTCCACCTGGTCCGAGGCGCTGAGGCGGGGCGACATCGACGCCGCGGCCGGCCTGTTCGCGATCCCCAGCGTGGCCGAGAACGGCCCCATCCTCGTCGAGATCGACAGCGAGGAGAAGGCCCGCCTGTTCAACGAGTCGCTTCCCTGCGGCGGGCGCCTGATCCGCGCGGACACCGCGGGAGAGTTCACGACCGCGACCTTCCGCCTCACCGAGCGGCCCGGGCCCGGCAGCTGTGGCGCCGGGACCGGTCAGACCGCAAAGACCGCGTTCGTGATCCGCGACGGAGAGATCGTCGAGTGGCGACGCGTCGGAAACGACCAGCCGAGCGCGCCCGGAAGCGTCATCTGACGCCTGGGGAGCGCGCAAAGTGCACTCTCCTATTGATGTTTCTTGCGCTTCGGTGATAGGACTATGTTCTGCGAACGGGCCAGAGGGCCCGGGTACGGGGCAGATACCTGAAATGCACGCAGATTCCGGAGAGGAGAGCTCATGAGACGTTTCAAGCTCGTCTGGCTCGCCCTCGCGGTCGTCGGCCTCGCGCTTGGGCTTGCGGCATGCGGTGGCGACGACGACGGTGACGGGGCTGGCGAAACGACCCTCGACCTGACGATCGGCGACTCGGTCCCGCTGAGCGGCGACCTGGCGGACTTCGGCCCGCCGGGCGACAAGGCCGCCCAGCTCGCGGTTAGCGAGATCAACACGGCGATCAAGGACGCCGGCGTCGATCACACCGTGAACCTCGTCACCGAGGACAACGAGACCAACCCGCAGGCAGCAGTTCAGGCCGCTCGGAAGATGATCGACGCGGACGACGCGAGCTGCATCGCGGGTGCGTGGGCGTCCGCGGACTCGATCCCGACCTTCGAGTCGGCGACCTCTCGTGAGGGCGTCCTGCAGATCTCGCCCGCCTCGACCAGCGACGAGATCACGGGGCTCGACGACCCCGACGGTCTGATGAACCGCACCGCGCCGCCCGACTCCTTCCAGGGCCCGACCCTGGCCAACCACATCGAGGAGGAGCTCGGCGGAGCGGAGGGCGTGACCATCAACGTGGGTGCCCGCAACGACGCCTACGGGACCGGACTCGCCGACACGTTCGGTGCCGCCTGGCAGGACAAGGGCGGCACGATCGGCGAGGAGGTGATCTACGACCCGGAGCAGCCGAGCTATGACTCGGAGGCCGGCCAGATCGCCTCGGGCAACCCCGACGGGTTCGTGATCGTCGACTTCCCGGAGACCTACAACAAGGTCGGCCCGGCGCTGGTCCGGACCGGCGACTGGGATCCGAAGAAGACGTTCGTCACGGACGGTCTGGTCTCGGGCGACCTGGCGGCGGACGCCGGTGCGGATGCCGTCGATGGCGTGCGCGCAACAGCGCCGGGCGCTCCCGACAAGGGCTCCCCGACTGACCAGTTCGACGAGGCGTACAGTCAGTTCGATCCGAGGGACGTCGACCGCCAGACGTTCGATGCCCAGAACTTCGACGCCGTGATCCTGTGCTACCTGGCGGCGGTCGCCGCCGGCTCGACGGATGGCACGGACATGGCCGCGGAGGTTCGGGACATCAGCGGCGCGCCCGGTGACGAGTACACCTACCTGACGCTGCCCGACGCGATCGAGGCGCTTCAGAACGGTGACGACATCGACTACAACGGCGCGTCCGGCGAGATCGAGATGGACGAGGCCGGCGACGCCACGGCCGGTGTCTACGACCTCTTCCAGTACAAGGCCGGAGTGCCCGAGGTGGTCGGGGAGATCCCGGTGGCCGAGAAGATCGAGGAAGAGGAGTAGCGGTACGAGCCGAGCGCAGCCACACGCTGCGCAGGCGAGGCGAGCGGCCGGGGCCTAGGCTCCGGCCGCTTCGCTTTCCGTTGCCTCCTCGGGCCGATCAACCCGGGTGGTGCCACCCAGATATAGCTCGGCCACCTTGGGGTCCTCCAGCAGCTCCTTGCCGCTGCCCTGGAAGCGGTTGCTGCCCACGTCGAGCACGTATCCGCGGCTCGACATCCCTAGAGCGCGGCGGGCATTCTGCTCCACCATCACCAGCGTCACCCCTGTGCGGTTGATCTCCTCGACCTTGTCGAAGATCGCGTCCACGAACGCCGGGGCAAGCCCCGCCGAGGGCTCGTCGAGCAGCAGAACCCGGGGGTCTGGCATCAGCGCCAGTGCCATCGCCACCATCTGCCTCTCGCCGCCACTCATCGTGCCCACGACCTGGTCCTGCCGTTCGCCGAGCCGCGGAAAGAGCTCGTGCATGCGCGCGGCCCGCTCCCTCGTGCGCGACGTGTCGAGGGAGCCCATCTCGAGGTTCTCGCTCACGGTGAGGCTGGGGAACACGTTGTCGAGCTGGGGCACGTAGCTCATCCCGCTCCGTGTGATGTCATGCGGCTTGCGGCCGGTGATGTCCTCGCCCCGCAGCTCGATGCGTCCGCGGCGCGGGGTCAGGAGCCCGAAGACCGTCTTGATCAGGGTGGACTTGCCGGCCCCGTTGGGGCCGATCACGGTCACGATCTCTCCCTCGTACGCCTCCAGCGAGACCCCGTTGAGGATGTCGACCTCCGGAAGGTAGCCGGCGACGACGTCCTCGGCGTGAAGCACCGCTCCGTTGGCGCCGCCCTCAGCCGCCACCGGTACCTCCCTCCCGAGAGGTCGTGCCGTCCCCTTCCTCGCTCACCGTGCCCGAGCCCAGGTAGGCGTCTATCACCCGCTGGTCCCCTCGCACCTCCTGGGGCGTGCCGTCGGCGATCACGCGGCCCGCGGCCATCACGATCACGCGGTCGGAGTGGTTCATGACGACCTCCATATCGTGCTCGATGAACAGAAAGGTCACCCCCTCCTCGGCGCGCAACCGCTGCATGTGGTCGAGCAGCCGGCGCCCCAGGGTGGGGTTGATTCCGGCCATCGGCTCGTCGAGCAGCAGCATGCGCGGGCGGGTCATCAACGCCCGTGCCAACTCGAGCAGCTTGCGCTGGCCACCCGAGAGCGTTCCGGCGTATTCGTTCGCGAGGCGCTGCAGGTTGAACACCTCCAGCAGCTCCATCGCCTCCCCGTGGATCTCCTTCTCGCGCCTGCGAGCCGCCCGAGGCCGCGCCACCAGGCCGAGGAGACGCTCGCCCGGCTGGTCCGGCGCCGCGAGCAACATGTTGTCGATCACCGGCATCCGCGCAAGCGCCTTGGTGATCTGGAAGGTCCGGACCATCCCCAGCCTGGCGATTGCGTACGGCGGTCGCCCGAGGATCAGCGCGCCCTGGAAGGCGGCCTCGCCGCCGTCGGCGCGGTAGAAGCCGGTGACCACGTTGAAGAACGTCGTCTTGCCGGCGCCGTTCGGGCCGATCAGCGCGGTGATCGAGCCCTCGCGGACGTCGAGGCTCGCGCCGTCGACGGCGAAGATGCCGCCGAAGTGCTTCACGACCTCGGTCGCCTCGAGGATCGGCCCGCCGTTGCGCGCGCCGGCAGCGGCCGGGGCGACGGCTGTCGCCTCACTCGCCAAGGACCATCTCCTCCTTCTTTCCGAACATCCCCTGGGGCCGGAAGGCCATCAGCAGGATCAGCGCGAGGCCGACGATGATGAACCGCAGCGCCGCGACCTGCTGCTCGTCGATCGGCAGCTCGATGAAGCGCAATCCTTCGAAGAGCGTCCAGAAGATCAGCGAGCCGACCGCGACCCCGTAGTAGTTGGCCAGCCCCCCGAGGATCAGGATCCCCATCCCGGTGAACGTCACCAGGGGCTCGAACTCGGTCGGGTTGACGAAGTTGAGGTTGAGGGCGAGGAAGAAGCCCGCGATCGCGCCCGTCGTGCCGGCGATCGAGAGCGACTGGATCTTGTAGACGAAGGTGTTCTTGCCCAGCGCGCGGGCCGCGTCCTCGTCCTCCCTGATCGCCCGCAGCACCCGGCCCCATGGGGTCTCCTGGATGAACCGGAACGCCACGGTGAGGAGCGCCGCCGTGATCCAGACCACGATCAGGAGCGGGAACAGCGTCTCGGGATCGCTCCACCCGAGCGACTGGAGCCACCCTTCGATCGTCTCGGAGACCGAGTCCCACTCGTCGCCGAACCCGATCAGCCCCTGGTTGCCGCCGGTCAGTGAGCGGGCGTTGAGCGCGAACAGGCGCACCGCCTCCGCGGCGGCGAGCGTCGCGATCGCGAAGTAGTCGGCGCGCAACCGCAGCGAGGGCAGCCCGACCAGTAGCCCGAAGGCGATCGTGATCAGCACCGCGAGCGGAAGCGAGAGCCAGAAATTGATCAGACCGTCGCCGTCCGGCCCACCCGTGGTCAGGATCGCCATCGAGTACGCGCCGACGGCCATGAACCCCGCCTGGCCGAAGTTGATTATTCCCGTGTAGCCCACGTTGATCTGCAGGCCGAGGGCGAAGATCGTGTACGTCCCGGCGAGGATCCCGACGCTCGTCCAGAAGCCGACGGAGCCGAGCTGCTCGAAGGTGATCGCGAGGGGCAGCTCGAAGCCGGTCATATGGATTTTGCCTTCCCGAAGATCCCCTGCGGCCGGATGACGAGGGCGATGATCAGGATGACGAAGCTGACGAAGATCTTCCAGCGCGCGTCGATCAGCAGCGTGGACCACTCGATCACCACGCCGAGCACGAGCCCCGCGGCCAGCGCCCCGAACGCGTCACCGATCCCTCCCAGGATCACCGAGGCGAAGATGATCACCAGGAGCTCGAAGCCCAGCTCGGGCCGGATGTCCGTCACGGCCGCCGCCATCACCCCAGCGAGCCCGGCGAGCGCGCCGGCGAAGATCCAGGTCCACAGGATCACGCGCGAGGTGTCGATGCCGGCAGTCTCGGCCAGCTCGACGTCGTCGGCGAGCGCCCGCATCCTCTTGCCGAGCAGCGCCCAGCGGAGCATGAGCCCGATCGCGACCAGGACAACGATCCCGACGACGATCACGATCAGCTGGGTCTCCCCGATCCTCAGGCCGAGGAAGGCCACCGTGGAGGTGTCGTCCACGTCGAGCTGTCGGATCTCGGTCCCCCAGATGTACTGGACCGCGTAGCGGATCACGAGCGCCAGCCCGATCGACATCAGGATCAGCTGCAGCATCCCCGCGCCCCGCGCCCGCATCGGCCCCCACATCACCCGCTCGAGGAAGATCCCCAGCAGCGCGGTCATGGACATCGCAAAGAGGATGCCCAGGATCAGCGGCATGCCCCAGGTGACGTTGACGATGTACGCCATGTACGCGCCGAAGGTGAGGAAGTCCCCGTGCGCGAAGTTGACCAGCTTGAGGATCGCGTACACGAGCGTGAGCCCGACCGCCCCGAGCGCGTAGATCGCCCCGAGCGAGAGGCCGTTGAGCCCGGTCTGGGCGACGTCGTGGAAGCCCTTCGCCGCCACCAGGACGACGACGATCACGGCTAGGAACATGGCCGCCGCGACCGCGGGCCGGCGGTTCGCCCACTCCCGCAGGCGCTCGGTCGGCGTCAGCTCCCTGCTGGGGGACAGCGTTCCTGCCTCCATCAGCGGCCCGATCCTATGCGCTCGATCACGGCATTGGTGAAGTCTGTCATCCCGGCATGCCCGCCGAGATCTGGTGTTCGAATACCCGCTGCGGTGGTTTCGAACACCGCAGCGTAGACCGCGCGCGAGGCACGCCCGGCCGCCTCATGCGCGGCCTCGCCCGCGTGGTGGAGCACGGCGGCGATCGCAAGGATCATCGCCATCGGGTTCGCGAGGTCCTTCCCGAGCAGCGCGGGGGCGGTTCCGTGCGGGGCCTCGGCCATCACGACCGTGGTGCGATCGTCGGCGTCGATGCCGAGCAGGACCGACTCGGCCCCCGCGATCGACCCGTACAGCGGCAGCACGAGGTCCGAGAGCAGGTCACCGTCGCGGTTCAGCGCCGGGATCGCGAGCGGGGCGTCGGCGGCGCCGCTCACGAGCCCCGCGTAGGTGGCGTCGATCAACACCGGCTCGTAGGGAACCCCGGCGTGGCGCTCGGCTGCTGCGTCCATCTCCTCCTTGAGCATCCCTTCGTAGATCGGGCTCACGGTCCATTTCGGGCCGCCGTACACGCGCCCAGCGAGGTCCTTGGCCGTGCGGAACGCAAACTCGGCGACCGCGCGGCACACCGAGCGGCTGATCCGCTCCGTCCGGAAGGCAACCTCGTCGCCGCCGGACCCCTCCCGCCACTGCTCCGCGCCGTAAGCGTCCCCGACCGCCATCCGGCAAACCGAGATCGGGTGGTGAACCCCCGCCACCGGCGTGACGCCGGGAATCCGCCTCCCTGTGCGCACGATCACCTTGCCGTCAACCCGCTCGCGGATGATCCGGTTGGGGCTGCCGACGTCGTCCGCGCCCTCGGGGGTGATCGTGGCGGCCTTCACCCCGTAGCCCGCCTCCACGATCACGGCCGCCGCTTCCTCGCAGACGCGGTTCTCCGTGGCGCGCCGGTTGGCCAGCGAGAGGTCGAAGCGCTCCAGCTCGACCTCGATCCCCGTCACGCCCGGATCGAGCACGCGCAGCGCCTGCTCGAGCAGCTCCTGCCCGGTCTCGTCGCCCTCGAGCACGGCTATCCTCAGCGCCGTCATGCCCGACAACTCTTGCACCTGGTGTGGGGGGGAGGTGGAGGACGACGACGGCTTCCGCGTCTACGAGGCCGCGGGGGAGCGGCGCGCGACCTTCTGCCGGCTCGAGCACGTGACCCCGTGGACGATCCAGGGGCCCCACTGGGAGGCCGGGGAGGTGGCCGAGCCGCGCTCGATCGACACCGACCCGCGGAGCTGCGCGCAGTGCGGCCGCGAGCTCGGCGAGGTGCACATCCTGCTCGTCCGCCACCGCGGCGAGCACCGAGTGCCCGACGACTTCTGCTCCGTGGAGCACCTCACCGAGTGGGCGAAGGCCGGCGGGCGCTGGCGGTAGCGCCGCGAGCGGGGGCGGGGGAGTAAAGGTCGAGAGCGAGGACAGGGCAGGGCATGTAGGGGGAGGCGTCCGGAAACCGCCGTTAAGCCCACAACCGAGCCCGGTCGAACGTCGATTGTGGTGTTGACGGCGTATATCGCTGTTAACTCCACAACCGAGTCGCGTGGAGCGTCCATTGTGGTGTTGACGGCGTCCCCGGTACCGACCTGCTCCGGCTCCCCTACCTGCCCTCTTTCGAGCCCTTCTTCCCGCGCTGCTTTCCGCGGTCCTTCTCGCCCCTGGACCGGCCGGACTTCTCGCGCTCCCCCCTCGTTAGCTTGGCCTTCCTCCCGCCCCTCTGTGGCGGCTGCGGCACCTCCGCCTCGTCG
>JBOGZH010000375.1:0-8780 GCA_050697095.1 Solirubrobacterales bacterium | reverse complement strand
ATGTTGTAGATGCCGGCTCCGTCGTGCTCGATCGCGAGCACCGTGGCGGCGGCGGCGTCGTCGAGGTGGACGAATGAGGCGAAACCGCCACCGTCGCCGACGATCGGGAACTGCCGCTTACGAACTGGCTTGATGAGACCGTCGTTGGGGGCGCCGTAGAATCCGCCGTAGCGAAGCGAGATCCCACCCGCGTCCGTGACCGCCTGGTCGAGATAGCGCATCGCCGCGTTGGTCTCGCGAGTCCCCTTCACCGGGCTTGGGTCGAGCGGATCCTCCTCGGTCTTCACCGGGCCGCCCTCGCGCGCGTACCGGTAGCTGGCGAAGCTCTGGGCGACGAAGCGGCGCACGCCCGCCTCGCGCGCGGCGGCCAGGAGCGCGTCCGTGCCCTCGGTCCGCAGCCGGTTGGTTGGCGCGAAGCTGCGGTCGAAGTTCCTGGAGAAGCGCACGTCCGCCAGAGCGGTCGCCTGGTGGACGATCGCCTCGGGCTCGGTTTCGAGGACCGCCTTGCGCACGGCGCGCGCGTCGAGCAGATCGAGCGCGATCGGCTCCGCCCCGAGAGGCCGCACGCGTTCGGCGTTTCCAGGCGACCTGGAGGTGCCGATCACCTCGTGCCCTCGATCGATCAACTGGGGAACGAGCCGGGTGCCGATGGCACCGCTCGCGCCTGCGACGAAGACTCGCATCGTGTTTCTCCTTTCAGTATCGGGTTCTCCGGGGTCTAGTTATGTGACTGGGAATGCCCGACAACGTCATCGCTCAGATGCGCACCGCGCCGTTCCGCCCCGGTCTGGTGCGGACGGGGCGAAGCTCGCCGACGAGGTCCTCGGCGCGGTGCCCTCCAACGGAGGCTACCCTGGCCGGGATGGGTGAATCGGGCGAAGCCGGCCGCCTCGAGCGGCCATCGGAGGCGCTCCGGCGCCCCGAGCCGGGCGCGTTCTTCCCCTGGGTCAAGGCCGCCTCCTACATAGAGCTGGCGCTGTTCGCGGCGCTGCTCTTCTTCTGGCTCATCCCCGGGTTCGAGAGTGAGACCTTCGTGTTCGGCCTCAGCCACGGGATCGGCTTCATCGTCCTCTGCCTGCTGGTCTGGATCGCGGTCCTGCGCCGCGAGGCCCCCTACACGCTGCTCGCCGCGACCCTCACCCCCGCCGGGCCGGTCGGCAGCGTGATCGGGATCGCGTGGATCGAGCGCCGGGACGGCGAGGATCAGGAAGACCCGGCGATCTGAATCATCCTGTCCACCGCCATGCCGAGGTGCATGCGCTCGCCGGTCCCGGTCACGCAGGTATCCGAGCCGATCGCTGGTCCGGAGTGGCCGTCGCGCCGCAGGAGCGCGGCGGGGTCGCCGGGCGGTGCGCTGGGAACAACGTCGAGCTTCCTCCCATCGGCACGTCGGAAGCGGAGCCCGTCGTCCCCGACGCGCTCGACCGTGAACCCGCGCTCGTGCACGAGCCGGTGATGGTGGCGGCACAGCAGGAGCAGGTTGTCCAGCTTCGTCTCCCCACCCCGCGCCCAGTGGTGGATGTGGTGAGCGTCCACGAAGCGCCGGTTCTCGCACCCGGGGAAGCGACACGTTTCATCACGCGCTTGGAGCGCTCGTCGTAAGGCCGGAGGGATGGTGCGGCGCTTTCGACCCACCGACAGAGTCGAGCCATCCGACTCAAGCAGGGGGACCACCGACGAGTCGCAGGCCAGACGCCGCGCCGTCTCCGGCGCAATCGCCACCCCGTCGCCGAGCTCGGAGCGCAGATGTTCGTGATTCGCGAGGGTCGCGGCGTCTATATGCACAACAACCTGGGTTCGATCGCCGCCCGAGCGGTCGTTGGAATGATCGGCGAGGGAGGACTCGGCCATGTTCACAAGCGCATCCGCATTGGCCGGCTGTGGAGCCGGCCGCTGAATCGGTTCCGCGGAACCGCCTGGCGAATCCGGGAGCGCCGCCTGCGGTTCCGCGGAACCCCTCGTCGCGGTCGCCGCTCTCCCAGAGCCGATCGCGTTCCGCCTCCAGCGCGCGAAGCACGAGCGCCCCGTCCTCGGGTGCAAGCCGACCGTGGACGGAGAACGAACCGTCCTCTTCCCAATGCCAGGTCAGATAGCGGTCAGCGTGAGCTTCGTTGGCCTCCTCGGAGGTAACGCGCCGGTACGCGCGCACGAGTCGCTCGAGCTGCGCCGCGGTCGTGTACCCGGCGAGCTCCAATAGCTCTTCCTCCGTGTGGGCCTCGGCCACCCGGGCGAGCGCCCTGCCCTTCGCGTAGGAGAGCTCGCCACGGGAGACGCCTCGTGAATCAGGGGAAGCTCCGCGAGCCGGCGCGCGACCCGGACGTGCTCGCGCGCCGCCCTGGGGCCGACAGCACAACGCCATGAGATCCAGTCAGCACACGACCGGCATCCCCACGAGCCCCATCCCTCGCGCCGATCGAACTCCGCGATCAGCTCCAGCCAGCGGCACGTGCCAGCGTAGATGTGCGCGGCGAGCTCCGTGATCTCGTGCTCGATGCGCTCGAGGGGGAGCTGCTCGAGCTCGGAGCCCTCCGACCGCGTACGGTCGCTCGGCCCCTCCGCCAATACCTCGTCTTGCCGCACGAACATTTGTTCGATAGCCTAACGCGCCAGTCGGACGGGATTCAGCGCTTGGGTAGCGCCTCACCCGCGCTCCTGCTCTCATGCGGAGGGAGGCGCGCGTTCAACGTGCGTCGACGTTTACGATCATCGGCCTGCGGGGTCTACTGGCTAGGACGCGGATTCCGTCATGACCACTACTTGGGCCACCCGCCCAGAGACCGCTGACGATGTCGGCGCGATTCGCGAGGTCAACCTCGCTGCTTTCCCGACCGCCGAGGAGGCGGACTTGGTTGAGGCGCTGCGGGCCGGCGACGCCTGGATTGAGGGCCTATCGATCGTGACCGAGGATCCTGAGGGCACCGTCGTCGGACACGCGCTGCTGACCCGTTGCCACGTCGACGGCGCGCCGGCGCTGGCCCTGGCTCCCTGCGCGGTCCTGCCGCGTCTCCAGAAAAGAGGGGCCGGTTCGGCGGCGATTCGCGCGGGTCTGGAGGCCGCCCGCGCCAAGGGAGAGAACCTCGTCCTGGTCCTGGGCCGCGCCGAGTACTACCCGCGCTTCGGTTTCATCCCGGCCTCCGCGTTTGGGATCCGGGCGAGCTTCAAGGTGCCGGACGAGGCCATGATGGCGCTCGCCCTGGACCCCGACGCCGAAACCCCACGCGGCACCATCGCCTACCCCGCGCCGTTCGCCGTCTGAACGTCTGTCAGCGAGAGCCTCGCAACCATGGGATTCCGACACTTTCGCGCGCGGCGCCGCTGGTTTGTGGCCGAAGCGGTCGCGCGCCCTGGTCTTGCCACGCAGAGCCCGATTGACCGGCCACCGATGAGCATTACGGCGGCGCGAGGTCATGAATCACGGAAGAATGGACAACGGGCGCCAACCGAGGAGGACCGTGATGCGCAAGCTGATCTACTCGATGGGAGTGTCGCTGGACGGCTTCATCGCTGGGCCCGACGGCGAGATCGACTGGTCGGCGCCGGACGAGGAGCTGCATCGGTTCCATAACCAGCAGACGCGGGAGACGGGCGCGCAGCTCTGCGGCCGGCGGCTTTACGAGGTGATGGCGTACTGGGAGACCGCTGACGAGAAACCGTCGGCCCCGGAGCACGAGCTCGAGTTCGCCCGCATCTGGAAGGACACGCCGAAGATCGTGTTCTCGAAGACCCTCGAGGAGGTCGAGGGCAATGCCAGGCTGGTCAGGGCCGGCGTTGCCGAAGAGGTCGCCGAGCTGAAGGAACAACCAGGAAAGGACCTGGCCGTCGGCGGCGCCGGCCTGGCCTCCACCTTCATCAAGCTGGGCCTCATCGACGAGTACCGGCTCTTCGTCAGTCCGGTCGTCCTTGGCGGGGGCACGCCTTACTTCCCGGCCCTGGACGAGAGGATCAACCTGGAGCTGGTCGAGACACAGACGTTTGGCTCTCGCGTCGTTTACGTTCGCTACCGGCGTGTGGAAGAGGGCCGGTAAAGCTCATCCTCGCTGCGCTCGTGATCGGATCGGTCACCGAGCGGTGGTGCCGCCCACGAGGAGCGCCCCAATCCCATCGGGGCTGCCCGGAAGCGGTAGCGGATGGCGACGAGAGAGCTCGATCTAGACTCGCGCCGTGGACGCGGTTCGCCCCGACGATCACATCCGCCTGGCGGAGCTGATGGCGGCGCTCTCGCTGGCGACCGACCTCGGCCTCGGCCAGCCGCTCGAGCACGAGCTTGGGGTCTGTCTCTCGGCGCTCGAGCTGGCGGATCGGCTCGGCTGCACCCCGGAGGAAAGCGCCGACGTCTACTACGTCGCGCTTCTCGCCCACGTGGGATGCACCGCTGTCGCTCCTTACTTCGCGAGCTGGGTTGGGGGCGACGAGATCCACTTCCAAAGCGGCGTGCAGGCCGTCGGCCCGGCTGCGGAGCCTTCCGAGGACATGCGGTACCTCATACGTCGGTTCGCGGACGACAGGCCGCTGCCCGAGCGCGCCCGCCTGGTCGCCAAGCAGCTGGTCGGAGGCCAGAAGCAGTTCAGGGTGATCGCGGGCAACCTCTGCGAGGGCGCGAGGCTGCTCGCCCGGCGCCTGCACATGCCCGACGAGGTGCCGCGCGCGCTCGGACAGATGACGGAGCGCTGGGACGGAAAGGGCGTACCCGGGGAAGTGGCTGGGGAACAGATCTCCCGGCCGCTGCGGATCGTCCGGGTCGCCCACGACTTCGTTGCCGTGGCCCACGCTCACGATCGGGAGGCGGCGATCGAGGCGCTCAAGCAGCGCCGCGGTCGCGGCTACGACCCACAGCTCGTCGACGCCGCCCTCGCCGAGCCGGATGGGCTCCTGCGCGCGGCTGACGTTCCCGACGCGTGGGAGCGCGTCGTCGACGCCGAACCCGAGCCGGTCGCGACGATCTCGAGAGCGGGGCTGGCGTCGGTCGCCCGGACCTTCGGCGAGTTCACAGACCTCAAGGTCGATTTCATGCACGGACATTCGACCCGAGTGGCCGAGCTTGCAGCGACTGCCGCCGAGGCGCTCGGCTGCTCGCGTGCCGAGGTGTCGGAGGTTCGCGCCGCGGGCTTCTTCCATGACCTCGGCCGGGTGTCCGTGCCGAACGGGATCTGGGAGAAGCCAGGCCCGTTGAGCGCCGGCGAGTGGGAGCGGGTTCGCCTTCATCCCTACTACACCGAGCGCGTGCTCGAGCGCTCCCCCGCGCTCGCGCCGCTCGCCCTGCTGGCCGGCTCTCATCACGAGCGACTCGACGGCTCCGGCTACCACCGCGGAGCCACCGCCGCGCAGCTCGGCGTGGGGACGCGCCTCTTGGCCGCGGCGGATGCCTACGACGCGATGACGCACGATCGCCCCCACCGCCCGGCCCTCGGCACGAGCGAGGCGCGCGCGGAGCTCGGCCAGAGCGTCCGTGCCGGGACGCTCGACAAGCGGGCCGTGGACGCCGTGCTGGAGGCCGCGGGTACAGCCCCGCTTAGGGTGAAGCAGGGCTACCCGGCCGGGCTCACCGACCGCGAGGTCGAGGTCCTGCGCCTCGTCGCCCAGAGTCGAACCAACAGGGAGATCGCCGAGGCGCTCGTGATCACCGAGAAGACCGCCGGCCACCACGTCGAGCACATCTACGCCAAGGCCGGCGTCTCCACGCGGGTCGGCGCCGCGCTGTTCGCGATGCAGCACGACCTCGCCGACTAGCTATGGCAGGCGAAAGATGGGGTATTCGCCCGATGCCGGGGGCGCGCAGCGAGCGTACGGTCGCGGCCATCTGGTCAATCGAACCCCGGGAGAAGCACCCATGCCCATCACGACGTGCGTTCTGTCCGATCTGCACCACGAGGTGCGCGGCTCGGGGCCGCCGGTGATCTTCATCTCGGGCGCGAGCGGCGACGCCGGCCACTTCACCCGGACCGCCGAGCGGCTCGCCGACGAGTTCACGACGGTCGCCTACGACCGCCGCGGCTGCTCACGAAGCGCGCGCCTCCCCGATGGAGAGACCATGTCGATCGCCGCGCAGGCCGATGACGCGGCTGCGCTGATCGAGGAGCTCGGGCTCGCCCCCGCGATCGTCCTCGGCAACAGCGGCGGCGGCGACATCGCGCTCGAGCTGGTGGCAGGGCGTCCGGAGCTCGTCCGTGGCGCGATCGTGCACGAGCCGGCTCTCGTCGCCCTGGCGGGCGAGGCGGAAGCGGGAGACGTCGAGCTGGAGCCGATCGCCGAGCTAGCGGCGGTCGATCCGCGCCGCGCGATGGAGGCCTTCGTCCGCAAGATCACCTCCGACCCGACCTTCGAGGCGCTCGATCCTCAGCTGCGCGAGCGCATTCTCGGAAATGGCGCTCACCTCTTCTCCCAGGAGCTCGAGGCGTTCGGCAGCTACGTTCCGGACGCGGAGAGGATCCGGGCCAACGGCGTGCCTCTGCGGGTGCTCGTCAGCCAGGACGGCGCGCCGCAGTTGATCCGGGCAGCGGCGCGGTTCGCGGAGCAGCTCGGACGGGCGGTGGAGCCGATCTCAGGTCACCACGCCCCGTACCTCCAGCAGCCGGAGGCCTTCGCCGAGGAGCTGAGGCCGATCCTGCGGGAGCTCTCCTGATGGCCGAGCAAGAAGTCAACGGGGTCCGGCTCTACTGCGAGGAGCGGGGCAGCGGCGCCCCGATCCTCTGCATCCACGGGGCCGGGGGCTCGGCGCTCGGGTTTGCCGACGCGGTCGAGACGCTGGCGCGACTTGGACGCGCGATCGCGTACGACCGGCGCGGATGCACGCGCAGCGAGCGCCCGGAACCCTACGAGCGCACCAGCGTGGCCGAGCACGCCGACGACGCTGCGGCGCTGCTCGACGCGCTCGCGGCAACGCCAGCGATCGTCATCGGCCGCAGCTACGGCGGCACGGTGGCGACCGACCTTGTGCTCCGCTATCCCGACCGGGTGCGGGCGCTGGTTCTGCTGGAGCCGGACGCGCCGCGCGAGCTCGCGCCCGCGGCGGCAGAGTGGGTGGATGCGCTAGGTGAGCGCATTCGCGAGGTGGCCGCACAAGCGGGTGTCGACGCGGTCGGCGAGGCGCTGGTCAGCGAGGTGGCAGGGGAGAGCGCATGGCGCTCGTTTCCCGATGAGCTTCGGCGGAGCCTCACGCAGAACGGACCGGCGATCCTTGCGGAGCTCGAGGGCGAATGGTGGCTGCAGGCGGACGCCGCCGCGCTCGCCACGATCGAGCAGCCAGTCCTGCTGGTGACGGCAGCCGACTCGCCGCCGGAGTTCCACGAGGCGCCCGAAGCGCTGGCCGACGCGCTTCCCAATGCTCGCACCGTCCTGGTCGGTGGCGGCCACCTAATCGATCCGGCGGCGCCGGAGGTAATCGCCTTCATCGAGGAAGTACTCGAAAGCCGGTAGCCGCGGGATCGGTCCCGCTCCCGCTTCGAAGCCATCGGTTCTACGGCTGGTTGCCGCTCGTCGCCGGCAGCGAGTAGTCGAGCCAGCCGTCGTCCGGCTCGGCGCCGATGCGCGCGTATGCCGACTGCGCGCGCTCGTTCGTCTTCGCGGTCTGCCAGTCGAGCTTCACGGCGCCGTGGTCGCGAGCGCGGGCAACCGCGTCGTGGATCAGCGCCGCGGCGAGCCCCTCGCCACGAGCCCCGGGCGCGATGAAGACGTCCTCGAGCACGGCGATCCGCGAGGCGTACATAGTGCGCCAAGTCCAGTAGATCGTCGCGAAACCGGCCGCGGCGCCGGCGTCGTCGCGGGCGAGCACCTGGATCCCGTCCTCGGGATGCTCGAGCAGCCATCGGGACAGCTCGAGCAGCGCCTCGTCGCTGGGATCGGTCTCGTAGAACTGGCAGTAGCCGCGGAGCAGGGGCAGCAGCTCGTCGAAGTCCGTCTCCGTGACCGGTTCGATCTTCACGGGAAAAAAGGAATGGCGGGGCGGGGCCGTGGGAGGCAGGGGGTCCGCACGGCCCGCGCACCGCCTGCGCGTCGGTAGCCAGGGAGGGATGCCGACGCGATCGTCCCCGGAGGCGGGACTGGCCGGGGACGAGCTTTGGAAATTATCGCAGGTTCTCCCCGCCGCGCAGCGATTCTCCCCCATCCCCCCGCGCGTTGTCAACTCACATCACAGCAGCTCCCGCAGGACGCGCTGGAGGATGCCGCCGTTCTGGAAGTAGAGGACCTCGTTCGGAGTGTCGAGGCGGACGCGAGCCTCGAAGCTGACGGGGTCGGCGTCCTCGCGCCGCGCCGTCACCGTCACCGCGTGCGCCTCCCCGTTCTCGATGTCCGAGACGTCGAAGACCTCCTCGCCGGTGAGGCCGAGGCCCTCGACCGACCCGCCGTCCGCGAACTGGAGCGGCAGCACTCCCATCCCGATCAGGTTCGAGCGGTGGATGCGCTCGAAGCTCTCCGCGATCACGGCGCGGGCCCCGAGCAGGGCGGTCCCCTTCGCCGCCCAGTCGCGCGACGAGCCGGAGCCGTACTCCTTGCCGGCGAGCACGACCAGCGGAACGCCGTCGGCCGGATAGCGCATCGCCGCGTCGTAGATCGACATCTCCTCGCCGTCGGGGAAGTGCCGGGTGAACCCGCCCTCGCGGTCGACGAGCTGGTTTCGGAGCCGGACGTTGGCGAACGTTCCCCGCATCATCACCTCGTGGTTGCCGCGCCGCGAGCCGTAGGAGTTGAACTCCCGCGGCTCGACGCCGTTCTCGATCAGCCACCGTCCGGCGGGACTCTGCTTCTTGATCGCGCCGGCCGGGGTGATGTGGTCGGTGGTGATG
>JBOGZH010000374.1:0-2167 GCA_050697095.1 Solirubrobacterales bacterium | reverse complement strand
CACCTTCATGGTGATCCTCCTATGTGGGAATCTGTGGCTGTCAGCGGCCACATTTTCCCTGCTCAGGCGGACGTTTCAGGTGCCGGGCCGGCGCTCGGGCGGGCGCTTACCGGGGAATCGAGGCTAGACGTCCTCCGCGGTCAGATCAACCACGGTTCCCTCGCGCCACGACCGCAGGGCGTCCTCGTCGGCCCAGGGGGCGCCGTCGCGCTCGACCGCATCGGCGTAGGCGCGCATCGCGCGCTGCGAGGCGGGCGTCGAGGCGCCGGCTAGGAACCACTTTCGCTCCACCGCCAGCCCCTCGGGGAGCGGCCTGCGCGATCCTTCGCGCACGGCGCGCTTCGCCCCGGCGACCGAGACCGGCGCCCGCCGCGCGAGGCGATCCGCGGTCGCCGAAACCTCGGACGGGAGATCCCTGGCGCGTACGACGCGGTGCACCAACCCCGTCTCCAGCGCCTCATTCGCGCTCAGCGCCTCGCCCTCGAGGATCATCTCGAGCGCGCGGCCGGGGCCGAGCAGATGTGCGAGGCGCTGCGTTCCGCCGGCGCCGGGGTTGAAGCCGAGCGTGATCTCCGGGAGGCCGATCGGACCACCGTCGTCCGCGATGTAGCGCAGGTCGCACGCGAGGGCCAATTCGCAGCCCCCGCCCAGCGCGGGGCCGTTGATCGCCGCAATGAACACCTTGTCGAGACGACCGATCCGCAGCAGGACGTCGTGGATCGCGTGCAGCTCGACCAGGCCGGACGCCGGTGTGCGCTTCAGGGCGGCGCGCGCCCGCGGCAGGTGGGAGATCCCGCCCACGGTTCGCAGCGAGGCCCCCGCCACGGCGCTGGAGACCTCCATCCCGACTCCCTCGGACCCGGTGAGGATCTCCTCGACGTCGTAGTGGGTGATGAACCGGCCCTCGATTCCGCCGGTGATCACCACGGCGCCGACCGAGCGGTCGCCCTCCAGCGAGCGCGTCAGCTCGTCGAGCTCACCGATCATTCCCCGGTTCATGAAGTTGTGCGGCGGGTTCTCGACGCGGATGGTCAGCGTCCTGCCGTCGCGCTCAGTTTCGATCGTCTTCGACACAGCTCCTCCTTTTCGTGGCCGGCTACGCGCCGGTCGCGGCGGCGACCGCATCGGCGAGGCGCCGGTGGACAGCGACGTTCTCGCGGCGATCGACCGGGACCTCGGCGACCACGCGGGTCTCGCGCCGCAGATCGGCGAGCTCCTCGAGGCGCTCGATCCTGCGATGGGTGAGGCCGTGGAGCCGCGCGATCCGCTCCACGGAGAGGCCGGACGGGGTTCCGAACAGCGCCTCGAACTCGTCGCGCTCGATCTGACCGGCCTGGGGGAGGAACTCGAAGATCCCGCCGCCGTCGTTGTTGATCACCACGATCCGCACCGGGGTGTTCGTGCCGCTCAGCCCCGAGAGGCCGTTCATGTCGTGGTAGAGGCACAGGTCGCCGAGCACGATCCAGGTCGGCTGCCCGCTCGCCGCCGCCGCGCCGATCCCCGAGGAAACGAGGCCGTCGATCCCGTTCGCGCCACGGTTGCAGAGGAAGCGGACCCGGGCCGGCCCCGAGGCGACGAAGGCCTCCTGATCGCGGATCGGCATGCTCGAGGCGGTGTAGACGAGCTCGCCGTCGGCGTACAGGTCGCCCAGAGCCGCGTGCACGCCAGGCTCCGTGGGCCGGCCGAGCTCGGCGAGGGCGTCCTGAATCGCGTTACCCGCCGCGGCGCCGAGCTCGGTCCAGGCGCCGGTCCAATCGAGGTTCTCACGCCGCCCGAGTCGCCGCGAGAGCGCCTCGGCGGCCCTGGTCGGGTCGGCGCGTAGGATCGTCGCGGCGCGCCTGTTGGGGTCATTCCATCCGTAGAGCGGGTCGACCGCGACCTCGTGCAGGCCCTCCAGCGAGCCGAGCCATTGGCGCAGCGGCTTCGAGGTCGGCATGTCCCCGAAGCGGATCACCAGCTCGGGCTCGAGCTCCGCCGGGCGCACGCGCGCGATCGCGTCGTACGGCCACACGACGAGCTCGCGGTCGTGGCTCCCCAACCGGACCTGCGAGGTCGGCTCGGCGAGGATCGGATAGCCGGCGTTCGCGGCGAGGGAAACTATCGCCTCCGCCCGCGATCGAGGCTCGCGGCCGCACACGATCAGGCCCCGGGGCGCGGTCGCCAGCCG
>JBOGZH010000373.1:0-6092 GCA_050697095.1 Solirubrobacterales bacterium | reverse complement strand
GAGGCTAGCCGATCGCGACCATTCGCTCGATCGGGAGCTTCGCCTTGGCGGCGATCTCGGGCAGGACCTTGACCTCGTAGCGGAAGTCGCGGAGCGAGTCGCGGACCTTCGGCAGCGTGATCATCTTCATGTACTTGCAGAACGCCATCCGGTTCGCCTCGATCAGGGTCGCCCCCGGCGCCGCCTTCTGGAGCGGGTGGAGCATCCCGTTCTCGGTCGCGACGATGTACTCGCCGTCGGGGTGCTTCTCGATGTAGTCCAGCATCCCGCCGGTCGACAGCATCTGCACGCCCTCGTCCTCGATGTCGCCCGAGGCGACGTACTCCATCGCCTGGGTCGAGCAGCCGCACTCGGGGTGGATCAGGAACTCGGCGCTGGGGTGCTCGGCGCGGACGGCGGCGATGTCGTCCGGGCGGATCCCGGCGTGGACGTGGCACTCGCCGTCCCAGATGTGGAACCGGGCGCGGCGCTCGGGGTCATCCTTGATCCCGGTCTCGCGCTCGACGAACGCGCCGAGCCACATGTCGGGGCCGAACAGGATCTCGGTCTCCTGACCGTGCTCGGCCCAGATGTGCTCGACGACCTTGACCGCGTTCGACGAGGTGCAGCAGTAGTCGGTCTCGGCCTTCACCTCAGCTGAGGTGTTCACGTACATCACCACGACCGCGCCGGCGTGCTCGGCCTTCCACTCCCGAAGTTGGTCCGCGGTGATCGACTCCGAGAGCGAGCAGCCCGCATCGAGGTCGGGGATCAGCACCGTCTTCTCCGGGGCCAGGACCGAGGCCGTCTCGGCCATGAAGTGGACGCCGCAGAAGTCGATCACCTCGGAGTCGGTGTCGGCCGCCTGGCGCGACAGCCCGAGCGAGTCGCCGACGTAGTCGGCGACGTCCTGGATCTCGGGCACCTGGTAGTTGTGGGCGAGGATCACAGCGTCGCGCTCGGCGGCGAGAGCGCGCACCTCTTCCGAGAGTTCGTCGATCTGGTCCGGGGTGAGATCCGGTCGCGGGTTGGATTGGATTGTCGGGAGCTCTTGCACCCGTTTCCTTTCCGATGTTCGCCGGCCCGGCCGGGTTGCTGCCCCACCGGCCTCGAACCAGGCGAATGAACTGCTCCCAGTTTACTCCCCGGCGACCGCCTACTCTGCCTGCGTGCCCGAGATCCCCGAGGTCGAGATCACCGCGCGCCGGCTCGGCACGGCGCTGGCCGGCGCTGAGGTCGAGTCGGCGCTGGCGCCGGGGATGGTGACCGTGAAGACGGTCGATCCCCCTCTCGGAGCGCTGGAGGGAAGGTCGATCGAGGGGGTGCGTCGGATAGGGAAGATGCCGGTGGTCGAGCTCGGCGAGCTCTCGTTGCTCGTCCACCTGATGTCGGCGGGTCGATTACAACTGTTCGAGGAGCGTGCGTCGCTTCGAGACCGGCGCTCCCGTCTGCTGATCCGGCTCGCCGGCGGCCGCGAGCTGCGCTTGCGCGAGTTCGGCACCAAGCAGCGCGCGTGGGCGAAGCTGCTCGACCCGGGCGAGGTGGAGAGCGACGAGATGATCGCGACGCTGGGCCCCGAGGCGTGGCCCGACCCGCCGCTGGAGGAGATCGCCGCGGCCGTCGACCAGCCGCGCCACCTTCACCCGATGCTCCGCGACCAGCGGGTGATCGCCGGGATCGGGCGCTCTTGGGTGGACGAGATCCTGTGGGAGGCGCGCCTGTCGCCGTTCAAGCAGGGATCGGACCTCGAGCCGGACGAGGTCGAGCGCCTCCACGCCGCCCTCGACGTTCTCGACCGCGCGATCGAGCACTACGAGGACGTGATCGGCGACACGGTCCCGGACAAGCTCCCGATGCCGCTGCGGGTGCACAGACGCGAGGGGGAGGCGTGCCCCCGCTGCGGCGCGAAGCTCGCGGCGGTCCATTTCGCCGAGCACGTGACCACGTACTGCCCCGAGGAGCAGACGGGCGGTCGTGTGCTGAAGGACAGGCGCCTGTCGCGCCTGCTCAAGTGAGCCCGGCGGCCTCGCGGCGGCGCTCCTCGCTCACCGGTTCGCGATCTGGCGGGCGATCGCCTGGCCGATCGTCAGCGGGTGGTTGAAGACGGTCGCGATCCTGCCGGTGAGCGACAGCGGGTCGTGGGCGATCCCGAGCTGGCGCAGGACCGTGTTCGCGTCGAAGTAGACCCGCTCACACATCAGCCGGTCGCCCTCGAACAGGAACATGGCGACAAACCGCATCTCCCAGCGGCGTCCGGTCGGGGGCAGCCCGCGGTAGGGGCCGAGGTGAGTGCCGCGCACCCACGCCTCGACGATGACGGCGTGATCCGCGTGGTGGATCGCGATCACCTCGTTCTCCTGGTCGGGGAACGCGGTCCGCGTCTCCTCGAAGTAGCGCGCGACCTCCTCGGGGCCGTCGTACACGTCCCCCGTTCCGATCAGCTCGTAACGCGGGTGATCGAAGGTGGCGATCGTGGCGTCGTACTCATGCCGGTTCTCCGAGTCCATGTGCTCGCGCACGATCCGCTCGCGGACCTCGCGGAGCTTGCGGTCGACGGCCATGCGGGGACTCTATTCCGCAGGCTCGAGCCCGGCGGCCTCGAGCGCCCTCCGGCGATCCGAGAAGATCTGGAGGCGAGCGGCCTTCCCGGCGCGTATCGTCCACACGTGTGCGCCCTCCGCGTACACCTCAGCGCCGCTTCCCTTGCCGGAGCCGGCGTAGCGGGTGAGCACGACCACCGTGTCGCCGGCCGGGATGAACCGCTCGGCCACGGACCGCCAATCCTCGAACTGGGCCAGGAACGTCCGCAGGCGCTCGTTCGCCTCGTCCATGTCCCGCGTCGTCCCGTGAATGTCCGGGAACTCGGTGGACCACTCCCATTCCATGTCCGGGCCATAGAGATCGAGCCGGGCCCGCCAGTTGCCGCGGCCCCACTCCTGGTACACGGTCCTCAGCGCCGCAACGTTCGGGTTGTCCGGCTCGGCCATCGTGCTCATCTCGCCTCGAGCAGCATGCTGAGATCGAGCGCCGGCGCGGAGTGGGTGAGCGCTCCGACGGAGACGAAATCGACGCCGGTCGCGGCGATTTCGCCAACGTTGTCGAGCGTGATCCCGCCGGAGGCTTCCAGCCTCACGACCGGTCCGTCGGAGCGGGCCGCCGCGTCGCGGGCCGCGACCGCGGCGCGCAGCCCGTCGGCGCTCGTGTTGTCGAGCAGGAGTCGGTCGGCGCGCGCGTAGAGCGCCTGCGCGATCTCCGCGGCGTTGCGGCATTCGATCTCGATCTCGCGGCCGGGGCTCGCCTCGCGGGCGAGGCGGACCGCCGCGCCGATGCCGCCGGCCAGCGCGACGTGGTTCTCCTTGATCAGGACCGCATCGTGCAGGCCCATCCGGTGGTTGCGGCCGCCTCCCGCCGCAACCGCGGCCTTCTCGAGCGCACGCAGTCCGGGCGTCGTCTTTCGCGTGTCGAGCACCTCGGCCGCGGTCCCCTCGACCGCACGGACGTAGCGCGCCGTCAGCGTCGCGACCCCCGACAGGTGACAGAGGAAGTTGAGCGCGGTGCGTTCGGCCGCGAGCAGGGCCCGCGCCGGCCCCGTCGCGAGCGCGACGTCCGCCGGAACGTCGTCGCGCCACTCGCCTTCCGGCGGGAGGCGCTCGAAGCCCGCGGCACCCGCCTGACGAAAGGCCTCCCCCGCGACGTCGAGCCCGAACACCATGCCGTGCTGCTTCTGGACGATCCGCGCACCTGCGGCGGAGCTCGCCGGCACGACGGCCTCCGAGGTCAGGTCTCCGTCCCCCAGGTCCTCGGCCAGCGCCATGGCGACGAGGTCGCGGAGCGCATTCGGATCGCTCATCGCGAAGCAGCGTAGCCGCCGCGCCGGGATCTACTCCTTGCGCTACGCGGCGGGGAACACGGCCATCGTCGCCGTGAACCCGTGGAGGAAGTTCCGTCCCCCGACGGGGCCGATCTCCCCGGCGCAGAAGAACCCGCCGGCGGGAACCCCGAGGGCGTCGTCGAGCGCCTCGGCGTCGTGGTGGGGAAGGCTGAACATGTGCGAGCCGCGCCCGTTGCAGGTGAACAGCAGCGCGCCCGCGGCGCCGCTCGAGGCGAGCGCATCGGTCTGGCTCGCCAGCGCCTCCCGCAGGTCCTGGTCCGCCGACTCGGCGTCGCGCACCTGCAGGCGCACGGTTTGACCGACCCGGACGGGCACCCCGATCGCGATCGTCCCGGCGTCGGTATCGGCCCCGATGATCGGGCGGACCAGGAAGTCGCCGCGCCGGTACTCGGGCTGGTTCTCATCGATCACGATCCCGAGCATCACCCCACCCCGGGCCAGCTCCTGCTCGCGGGTGGGCAGCGACGCGATCGCCTCGCTGAGGCGCTCGATCGCCGGGCGGCTGGCCAGCTCCTCCACGACATTGCCCTCCGCGGCGGTGATCGTCATCTCGGGGCCCACCGGCGCCGCTCCCTGCGAGACGCACGGGAGCACCGGCACGCCCGAGATCGAGCAGGCGACGGCGCCCTCGGCGAGCACCTCGCCGTCGCGGAACAGCGTCCCGCCGCCCGCGACCGCCGCGCTCGCCAGTCCCCCGAGCACCGGAAGCCCGGGGCGGGACTCGTTCAGGGCGCCGAGCAGCGCCTCGGTCGAGAACGTGTAGGGATCGGCGAGGAGGATCAAGCAGTCGCCCGGCGGCTCGTCCGGGAGCCCGAGCACCTGAAACCCCTCCTCCGCCGGCTCGACACGGAAGTGATGCGTCGCGAGCTCGGCGCCGGGCATCGACGCGGTCCACACGACCGCCCCCGCGCCCTCCTCGATCTCCCGGCCCGCGCCGACCACGCCGCCGGCGCCGCAGCCGATCAGATGCGCGGGCTCGAGGCGGTCGTGGACCGCCGACAGGATCCACTTCGAGAGCGGCAGGTGCGGCGCGCCGGCGAACAGGATGCAGAGGTCGCAGGGAGCGTCGAGCTGCCGCGCCGCCTCCTCCGCGGCCTCCGAGAACGCCTCCACCGGATCGAAGCTCTCGGAGACGCCGACCGCGATCTTCACCGCCATCGGCTAACCACCGTCGCCCGCGACCTTCAGCAGGTACTCGCGGACAAAGCCGTCGATGTCGCCGTCGAGCACGCGCTGCGCGTCGCCGACCTCGTGGCCGGTGCGGTGGTCCTTGACCCGCGTCGAGGGATGGAGGGTGTAGCTGCGGATCTGCGACCCCCACTCGGCGGCCTTCTGCTCGCCCCGCTCCGCCGCCAGCTCCTCGGCGCGCTTGCGCTCCTCCTCCTCGAGCAGCCGGGCGCGCAACAGGCGCATCGCGGTCGCCTTGTTCTGCGCCTGGGAGCGCTCGTTCTGGCACTGGACGACGATCCCCGTCGGCGCGTGGGTGATCCGGACCGCGGAATCGGTCTTGTTGACGTGCTGCCCGCCCGCCCCGGAGGCGCGGTACGTGTCTACCCGGAGGTCCTCCTCGTCGAGCTCGACCTCCACCTCGTCATCGACGAGCGGCGCGACGTCCGCCTGCGCGAACGCGGTGTGGCGGCGCTTCTGGGCGTCGAACGGCGATATTCGCACCAGCCGGTGGACCCCGCGCTCGGCGGCGAACAGCCCGTACGCATTCTCACCCCGGGCGACGAAGGTCGCCGACTTGATTCCCGCCTCCTCGCCCTCGGAGGCCTCCTTCATCTCGACCGCAAAGCCGCGCCTCTCGGCCCACCGCAGGTACATCCGCAGGAGCATCTCGGCCCAGTCCTGGGAGTCGGTGCCGCCCGCGCCGGAGCGCACGGTGACCACCGCGTCCCCCGTGTCGTAGCGACCGCCGAACAGGCGCGCCTCCTCCAGCGCGGCGAGCCGGGCCTCGATCGAGGCGAGCTGGGAGTCGAGCTCCGCTGCGATTTCGGGATCGTCCTGCGCCAGCTCGACGAGCTCCTCGAGATCGCCGACGTCCGCTTCCAAGGAGCGGAAGTCTCCGACCCGCTTCTGGGCGCGGGCGTGCTCGGCGGAGATCCGAGCGGCGTTGGCCTGGTCGTCCCAGAACCCGGGACGCTGCATCTCCGCCTCGAGGCGGGAAACCTCCTGCTCTACCGAAGCGGGGTCAAAGGTAGTCCGCGAGCAGCTTCAGCTG
>JBOGZH010000372.1:0-11139 GCA_050697095.1 Solirubrobacterales bacterium | reverse complement strand
CCGGCCGGCAGCGAGTGGAAGGCCGACGAGCTCGGTATCACGGTAACGGGCGACTACCCCTCCCCTACCGACCGCATCGCGGAGGCCCGGTTCCTGGCATCCCGGCTGCGATCGCTGCGAGACGAGCACGGGGTCCCGGCAGGCGACATGGTCGTGCTGCTGCGCGCCTACACGCACGTCGCCGCGTACGAAGCGGAGCTGGAGCGGGCGGGGTTGGCGCCCTACGTCGTCGGCGGCCGCGGGTACTGGTCGCACCAACAGGTCGACGATGTACGACGCATCCTCGGCGTGATCGCGAACCCGCTCGACGACCACTGCCTGCTCGGCGCGCTCTCCTCACCCGCCTGCGCGGTGCTCCCGGACACGCTGTGGCTGCTGCGGCGCGCGGCCGGCGGGGGGAGGCACCTGTGGCCCACTCTCGAGCGCCACTTCGGCGGTGACGCAAACCCGGCCGAACCGGACGCGGGAGCGAGCGAGCAAGGCTGCCGGTCATGTGAGTGCGAGCGAGCGGGAGCGGAGGATTCGGCCGGCATTGGTCAGATCCCCGAGCGCGACGCCGCCCGGCTGTCACGGTTCTGCGAGACGCTGGCCGAACTGCGCGACGACGCCCCCCGCCTCGGCCTCGAGGAGCTCACGGACCGGACGATGACCCGGTTCGGCTACGACCTCGCCACGCTGATGCGCTCCCGTGGGCCCCGGCGGCTGGCCAACGTCCGCAAGCTGATGCGGATGGCGCGCGCCTACGAGACCGCCGAGGGTCGCGACCTTCGGGGGTTCCTCGACTTTCTCGACGAGGCGGCGGGGCGGTCCGACCGGGAGGGCGAGGCCGCGACGGAGGCGGAGGAGCACGACGGCGTCCGGGTGATGACGGTCCACGCGGCGAAGGGGCTCGAGTTCCCGGTCGTCGCCGTGGCCGACCTCGGCCGGCGCCTCCTCGCCCCCCGTCGCCCGAGCGTGCGGATCGACCGGGCGGAGGAGGAGGACGAGGAGCCCTCGCCGGCCCGGGTTGGAGTCCGCCTCGCCCGATTCGGGGCGAAGGCGGTCCCGCTGTACGCGTACGACGAGCTGATCGCCGAGGCGGAGCGCGACGAGGCGGCGGAGAGCTGTCGCCTCGCCTACGTCGCCGCCACCCGGGCCCAGGACCACCTCATCCTCAGCGGCTGCTACGCCCCCGACAAGGTGGCCGATCCGGTGCCCGAGGACGAGCTCCCCGCCGGCACCCCGGTAAGCGAGCGGCTGTTGCGGGCCCTGGAGGTCACCGAGCCGGAGGACGGATTCGTCGAGCTGGCGCCTCCCCGGCCGCGGCCGGGGCTCGAGGCCCGCTTCGCACCCGCTCGCCTCGCGGTGGAGGTGAACCTCCCCGACCCGGTGGCGTTCCGGGCGCTCGCCCGCGTGGCGGAGTCTCCCGGCGAGCCCGCTCCGACGCCGGCCGGCAGACCACCGCTGCTCATCGACCGGTCTCCGCCGGAGCCCGCGTCCGGCCATCTCTCCTACTCGGCGCTCGCCGGCTACGGGCGCTGCGGATATCGCTTCTACACGGAGCGCATACTCGGGATGCCCGGCCTTGACCGCGAGGATCGCTCCGCCGACGGCGAGGCGACCGGCTCCGCCCGCCGCTTCGGGTTCGGCAACGCGGTCCATGCGCTGCTCGAGTGGAGCGCACGGCACGGCTGGCGCACGCCCCCCGCGGAGCTATGCGCGGAGCTGCTCCGCGGTGAGGGTCTGCGTGGCACCGCGGAGGAGCGCGAGCGGGCGGGCGAGATGGTTGACCGCTGGCTCGAGTCCGAGCTGTGCGCCGAGCTCCGCGACGCCCGCGCCCGGGTGCGCGCGGAGATGCCCTTCCTGCTCCCGGTCGGCGGCTCGATCGTGCGCGGCGCGATCGACCTCCTCGCCGAGACCGACGGCGGGCCGCTCGTGGTCGACTACAAGACCGACTCGCTCGCCGAGGCCGCTCCCGAGGAGCTGGTCGATCGCTACGCGGTGCAGCGGAAGATCTACGCCCTCGCCGCGTCGCCGGCCGGGTCCGGTGCCGTGAGGACCGCGTTCGCGTTCCTGGACTCGGGCGGATCCCCGGTCTGCGCCGAGTTCGGCCGGGACGATCTCGGCTCTGCACGCTCGGATCTCGAGGAGCTCGTCGCCGGCGTGGGGAGCGGCCGGTTCGCTGTCACGGACTCCCCGCATTGGGCACTCTGCCACGACTGCCCGGCGCGGCAGCGACTCTGCTCCCATCCGAAGGAGCTGACGGGCCGCAGGCTGGCATGAACGCCCCGCGGCTGGCGCTGTTCGCCTACGGCTCGCTCGTCAGCCCCGACAGCGCGACCGCCACGATCGGCCGCCCGGTGACTCCCTCCGCGGCCCTGCGCCTGCCGGGGTGGCGGCGGCGCTGGTCGGTGGCTCGGGACAACACGACCGTCGAGAAGACGTTCGCACGACCCGACGGGAGCATTCCCGACCATGTGCTCGGGCTCACCATCGAACCCTCCGACGCCGACGCCGACGGCCCCAACGGCGCCTTGCTCGGCCTGGACGAGGAGGAGCTGCGACGGCTCGACGTGCGAGAGATGCGCTACGACCGGATCGAGGTCGCGCCGATGGCGGGCTTCGATCGCGTGTTCGCCTACAGGGCAAAGCCCGCCCACCGGGTGTCGGAACCCCCGCGGGGCGCTGTCGTGATCGCCGCGTACGCGGAGCGGGTCGAGTCCGCGTTCGCCGCGCTCGGCGAGGACCAGCTCCGCCTCTATCGAGAAACCACCGGACCCCCTCCGGTCGAGGTGATCGACGCCGTCCTGGTGCGCGACCGGATCCCGCCGGGCAATCCGCGGGAGTGGTAGTCGCGGCCGACGACGCTTCCGGCGTCTAGCCGCGGTCCCGCGCCGAGCCGTTTCCGTTCCAGCGCTTCGCCCAGCTGCGCAGCTCGCGGATCGCCGGCTCCAGGGCCGTGCCCTTTTCGGTCAGCGCGTAGGAGACCCTAGCGGGGCTGCCGTCGTGGACGGAGCGCTCGACCAAGCCCTCCGCCTCGAGCTCGCGAAGGCGCCGGGAGAGCAGCCGGTCCGAAAGGCCGGGGATCGCGAGCGACAGCTCGGCGAAGTAGTGCGGGCGCTCGGTGAGCGCCCACAGGATCGCACCGGCCCAGCGCTTTCCGATCAGCTCGACCGCGTTATGGAAGTGCGGGCAGACCCGCACAGCGGGCTCGGCAGAACTCCTCGCTTCCACCATTGGTCAGGTTACACAAGCCAACCCCCGGCCCCGGGGGGATTTAGGTCACGCAGGGGCCGCTGTCGACCGGGGCTCCGGCGCGATTCACGGCCCGCTCAACGACGTCGTCGGGGACACCGAGCCCGCCGCGCGGCTTTCCCCCCACCTGGGCCGCGAACACCGTTGTCAGCACGCGTCCCTCGGCGTCGACCGCGGGCCCGCCGGAGTTGCCGCTGCGGACCTTGCCGCGAAACGAGACCATCTCGCGCGTGACTGGCCCGCGCCCGTACGCGTCCTCGCTCACCACGGTGCCGGTTCGACCGAGACGCGCCGGCGAGACCGTGAAGGGCCCGTTCTCGGGGTAGCCGAGCACGGCCGCCGGCATCCCCCGGCGCGCCGACGCGGCCAGCGCGAGCGGCGGTTCCGCGAGGCCGTCCACGCGAAGCACGGCGAGGTCGTTCTTCGGCTCGAAGTGAACCAGGGTGGCGTCGAGCTCGCTGCCATCGCCCGTGGTGACGGTCGTGTCGTCCTGTCCCGCGACGACATGCGCGTTCGTGACCACCAGCCCCGGCTCCGCCACCCACCCCGAGCCGGCGACACCAAGGCCGCACGCCGTCCCCAGCACCCGCACGACGCTGCGTCCGGCGCGGCGCACGTCGGAGTCGCTCGCGATCCCCTCCTCGGGCGGCGGGACCCGGGCCTCCGGGCCCGACACTTGCGGAGTCGGGTCGATGCGGTTCACAACGCGCAGGATCGGCCCCGATGGGGGCAGGAGCTCGTTGAGCTCGCCGAGGATCACGGAGCGCTGGATCTCGGGGCGCAGCTCGCGAGCGCCCGGGGTGTGAAGCGCGACCGCGCCGAACGCCCACGCCAGCGCCAGCGCCAGCGCCGCGAGCAGGACCGCCCCCCCCACGCCATCGGCCGAAGCTCCCAGCCTTCCCCTGACCCACCTCGCCCGCGCCGCGCGGCCCAGCCCCTCCATCGTCACCGCCGCCATACCGCCGAGCAGCACCCCGCCGAGCAGCGCCGTCGCGGGCGCGTACGGGGACTCCGACCCCTCGGCGAGGAGCTCCGGGCCGAGGCGAGCCCCGAGCACCGCCCCGCCCACGAAGCCCGCGAGCGACAGCGCTCCCGCGAGCAACCCCTGCCGGTAGCCCCAGACGGCGAGGGCGGCCGCGAAGAGAACGATGATCCAGTCGACTGCGGTCACGTAGGAGTCAGCGGCGCGGTCACGTGGCTACCGTGGCTGCCCGAAGGCGGGGCCGACGGACGGAGCGGCTAGCCTTCCCCCGCCGGGGGAAGTCGGCCCGTCTAGCGAGGCTCGCAACGCTACCCGATTCCGACAAGATGATCGACGTCATGGCCCCGTGCACCAGGACGGCCCGCGAACCGCAACCCCTCGACGGTTGAGCCCAATCAGCCCCCAGGCGGAACGCCGCCGTCGCATCCTGACCCGGGCCGTTCCGGTCCTGCTCATGGCGCTCGCCGCGTTCGTGATCGGCTCACTCGTGGGCGCAAGCTCCGCGGCCGAGGAAGCGGCGCGCCGGTTCGTCGACGCGTGGGCGAAGGAGGACTACTCGGCCATGTACGGCCAGCTGACCGAGGACACGGCCGCCCGCTTCTCGCTCGACGAGTTCACCGGCGTCTACGCGGAGGTGGAGCGGACGGCGACGATCGACGCCATCGAGCCCGACGATCCCGAGGGCGGCGGCGCGACCGCCGAGGTTCCGGTGACGGTGAGGACCCATGCGTTCGGCGACGTGCGCGGCACCCTCTCCCTCCCGGTCGCGGGTGACGCGATCGCCTGGCAGCCGCACCTCGCCTTCCCGGGGCTTGCTCGCGGAGAAGAGCTGTCCCGGAGCATCCAAGTCCCCAAACGGGCGCCGATCCTGGCTCGCGACGGAACACCGCTCGCGGAGGGGTCCGCCGCGGCGCGCAGCTCCCCGATCGAGGGCGCGACGATCAACGTCGCCGGCGAGCTGGGAGTGCCGAAGGGAAAGGCGGACAAGGCGGCGCTGGAGCAGCGCGGGTTCCCGGCCGGCACACTCGCCGGCACGAGCGGCCTCGAGAAGGCGTTCAACACCCGCCTGGCCGGACAGCCCGGCGGGGAGCTGCTCGCCGAGCCCGCGGACCAGAGCTCGGGCGAGGGGCGTGTGCTGGCGACCAGCGACCCGGTCAAGGGCGAGTCGGTGCGGACGACCATCAACCCCGACCTGCAGGAGGCGGCCGTCACGGCGCTGGGGAGCGCGTTCGGCGGGGTGGCCGTACTCGACGCCAGAAACGGCTCGGTGCTGGGGCTCGCGGGGATCGCGTACTCGTCGCCCCAGCCGCCGGGGTCGACGTTCAAGGTCGTCACCACCGTGGCGGCGCTGGAGGGCGGCGTAGTGAAGCTGGACGACACGTTTCCGGTCGAGAGCTCAACAATCGTGGGCGGGCGCGAGATCACCAACGCCGGCGACGCGGCGTGCGGAGGAACGTTCGAGCAGAGCTTTACCAACTCATGCAACACGGTCTTTGCGCCGCTCGGTCCCGAGATCGGAAGCGAGCGCCTGGTGAAGACCGCGGAGCGCTTCGGATTCAACTCCCGGCCCGCCCTGTTCGATGCGCAGGCCACGGCGATCATCGACCCGCCCGACAGCACCATCCCGACCTCGATCCAAGCGGACGTCGACCTCGGGGCAAGCGCGATCGGCCAGGGTGAGGTGCTGGCGACGCCGCTGGAGCTCGCCTCGATCTCGCAGACGATCGCCGCGGGAGGAGTGAGGAGTCCCACCCCGATCGTCAAGGAGCCAGAGCTGCGTCCCAACGCTGAGCCCGTGAAGGTCACCTCCGGGGAGGTCGCAGCCACGGTGCGCGACCTGATGGTGGGCGTCGTCTCCGGCGGCACCGGCACCGCCGCCGCTCTTCCCGGTATCGAGGTCGCCGGCAAGACCGGGACCGCGGAGCTCGGACCGGCACCGGTGTCCCCCGATGAGGACCCAGGCGGCGAGCCGGAGCAGGAGGAGGACGCGTGGTTCACGGCCTTCGCTCCGGCGAACAACCCGCAGATGGCGGTTGCCGTGCTGGTCGTGAACGCGAAGGGCGGCGGCGGGGCGGTCGCCGCTCCGATCGCCCGCGAGGTGCTCGCCGCCGGGCTCGGCTAGTTAGTTCGGCTAGATGTCGAGCTCCACCCGACCCTGATCCCCGGTCTCGGACGGGATCTCGAGCTCTATCGGGCGGTTCTCGGCCACGGTCCGATCGACCAGGAAGAGGACCATCGCGCCGTTGATCGGCCCGCTCGCCGCGGGTGTGTCGGGTTCGGGCACCTCGCCCCCCGCGGGCACGGTGGACCCCAGCTCCAGCGCGTACACGCTCTCGCTCTCGAGCGGTTCGTAGGTGCTGTCGCGCGTGTCCCGGATCGTCATCTCCTCGGGGAGCTCGGCGCTTGAGTCCCCCTCGTTCTCGATCGTCATGAACACCGCCAAGAACTCCTCGTCGGATGTCGCCGCCGGCTGCTCGCTCAGATACGCCTCGTCCTCGGGATCGCTCGGGTTGAGGAATCTCGTGATCTGGACGTTGTAGAGAAGCTCGCCCAGCTCGACCGGCTCGCCCTCGACGACGTCGAACTCCTCCTCCTCTTCGCCGCAGCCGGCGACGAGAAGCGCGGCCGCGACGAGCAGCAACGCGGCGAGCCCCAGTCTGGACAGGCATCGCATCGGCGGCGGAGTCTAGTGGCGAACCGCGCTCGGGAGCGTCGGTATACGGTCTTCGCCCGCGATCGCGACCGGCTCGATCGGCCGACCCGACTCGAGCGTGTCCTTCAGTCGTCGCAGCGCCCGTGACCACCGGCGCCGGTACCAGCGTCGCGCGCCGAGGCGCTCCTTGATCCGGTCGAGGGGATGCGAGGGCTCGGTCCAGAAGGTGACCGATACATCGGTCGTCGAGCCCGGCCCGGTGAGCAGCTCCCACGCGGTGAAGACGGGGACCCGGTCACCGCGCCCGCCCCTACCGCTCTCGAGGATCCGGTGCGGCGGCTCCAGCTCCTCGATCACCGTCTCCATCCACACCCGGAACGCGGGCGGCCCGACCCGGAACCGTGCCGCTGCGCCAACGCCGGATGACGGGATGCGCTCCAGGTGGTACTCCTCGATGAAGTGGTCGGTGAACGCGGGGCGGTTCGCCAGCTCGGAGACGAACGCGAACACGCGCTCGCGCGGTGAGTCGATCGAGATCCGTGTGGAGACCGGCAGCATGGCCGCGGGATTCTATCCCGGGTCCGGGCGGTGGCCGCGTTGAGCGTGGTTGCTCCAAAATGGCGCAGTTTCCGGATATTTCTCTGCCGTTTTGGACACCGGTTTGACCACGGCGTTATGCTCGTCAGGACGCGGAAGGAGAGACGTGCACTCCAACCCAGTAGCAAGGGTCTTCGAGACCGGCAGGGTTGTGGGAGCGGGGTCGTTCATATGCCTCGACTGCGGCTTGACCGTGACCCTCGAGGCCCTCGAGGCGATTCCCGAGTGCACGAACTGCGGCGAGTCCCGATTTCGGCGCGCGTCCATGTTCGAGCAGCCGACCACGGACACCATCGAGGTCGAGCCCGAGTCCGAGCCGGAGTGGCTCCACGGAACGCGCGATCGACTCCTCGACGAGGGGCGCGAGGACCAGTTCCTCGCCTTCGAGGGCGACACGGGCGCCTCGGTCGTCCGCGTCGCGGAGGGTTGGACCAGGATCGGCCGCAGCATCAGCGCGGAGATCCGCCTCGACGATCCGACCGTCTCCAGGCGACATGCGGTTGTCGTCAGGACCCCGGAGGGCGAGCTCCGGGTGCTCGACGACCGCAGCCTCAACGGGGTCTTCGTCAACGGCGATGCGATCGACTGGGGCCGGCTGCTCGATGGAGACGAGCTCGCGATCGGGCGCTATCGCCTGCACGTGATCGACACCACCGGCGCCCCCGCGGGCACCGGGAGCTCGCTCCACGCCGTCAACGGCTGACCGTGCTCACGGTCACGTGGTGGGCGGTCACGCCTCCGCCGAGGCGCCCGCCCCAGCGGCCGAGCCACACGGCCTCGACGTCGAGCCCGTGCGCCACATGAGGAAGTAGGTCGTGACGGCGATTCCCGCCACCGATAAGCGCGCCCTCCAACCCGCCGCCGGCAGCTTGGACGCCGCCGAGCATCGGGGTGGGGAGTTGTTGCTCCATGGGTGGATGATGCTGCCCGACGACGGCCCGTTCGAGCGCATCCGGGTGCGGTGGAACCGCGAGGAGACTGGTGAGGCCGTCCCCGTGGCTCGGCCAGACGTCGCGCGAGCCCTCCCTTGGGTGCCGGAGGCGGAGAACTCGGGTTTCACCGTCCGGCTGCCCGTCGCGCCGGACGCCGCGGGGGCTATCGACCTGATCGGCTGCATCGGCGGCCGTCCCCGAGCCCACACCGCCACGCTCGTCCGGCCGCCCTCGTTGGACTCCGTGCCGCTTCCCCCCAACGAGCTGGCGGAGCGCGTCTCGTCGGTCTCCGGCGTGGTGTTCAGGACCCAGGGCCTGAAGGGCTTCACCGACCTTGTCGGCCAGCTGCATCGGTACACCGACCGATCAGAGATCGTCCGCGTGCTGGACTGGGGGTGCGGCTGCGGGCGCTTCACGAGACACTTCATCGATGAGGGGTTTGCCAACGTCTTCGGGTGTGACATCGACGCCGAGGCCATCGCGTGGTGCCAGCGCAACATCGCTCGCGCCAGCTTCAGCCACAGCTCGCCCGACCCACCGCTTCCCTACGAGGACGGGAGCATGGACGTTGTGATTGGCTGCTCGGTCTTCACGCATCTCTCGCGGGACGACCAGGACGCGTGGCTCGGTGAGCTGCGTCGGGTTCTCGCGCCCGGGGGCCTGCTGCTCGCGTCGGTGAACGGGGCGTTCATGTTCGCCCGCGCCAACCAGGCTCGCGCGCGGACTGTGATGGGAGCAATTCGCAAGCGGCTATTCTGGAGACGCAGGGCGGCATTGTTGGCGCGCGACGGCATTGTCGACGCCGAAGTCGATCACCGTCTTGACGGCATCGCGCCCCGCGGCTACTACAGGGCGACCTACCAGACGAGGGCGTACACCTCGGGGGCGTGGTCGCGGCACCTCGACGTGCTCGACTACGTCGAGCTCGGGCTGCTAGGCCACCAAGACCTGGTCGTAATGCGCCGCCGCCCTGCGTGAGTGGCGACCTGTCCGTACCCCATTGGGCGACGCCGACCCAAGAACGCTCTACTCAGTCGAGATCGACGGATCGGCCTGCACCCGGTGCGGAACGATCATCAGGAAGCTGTCCCTCCCGTCCGCGGCCAGGGCGCGCATCCGCTCCGCCTCCTGCTCCTGATCGGTGGCGCGGAGCTCCTCGGCGTAGTGCCCGAGCAGATCGTCGACGTCGAGCAGGCCCTCCGCGTCGAGCTCTTGGAGCTCCACCTTCGCCCCCTCGCCCAGCCGGCGCTCAATCGCCTCGCGATCGAGGTTCCACTCGGGGTTGACCCGGACGTACACCCGCCCCCCGGTCATCCCCGCGCATGCCCACGGCCCGATGTCGCCGAGGACGACCGCGCGGCCCGAGGTCATGTACTCGAACGCAAATCCCTTCGCGTTCGCGCGATCGACGACGCACCCGCGCGAGTCGTCGAGCGGCTCCTCGGGCTCCCCGCCCAACACGACGTCGGCGCCCGAGAGGCGGATGCAGAAGCGCGAGTCGGCCGACCCCTGCACGAACAAGCGCCCGCGCTGCGCCCCGTAGGCGAAGGACTTCCCGACCGAGCCGTTGAGCCGCCGGCCGTCGCGGTTGCGGCCCTTCATGATCGACACCGTCCCGCCGAGCATCGCCTTGCCCACCCCGTCCTGCGCGCCGCCCTCGACACGGACGACGAGGCCCCAGGCGTTGAACGCGCCGAATCCCTGGCCGGCCACCGAGCCGCCGTTGAAGCTCAGCTCGGCGAGCGTGTCCTCGGTTCCCTCGGGGGCGCCTTCGTAGATGCGGGCCCTCGACATCGCGCCCGCGAGCTCGGTGCCGAGGACCCGATCCTGGGCGTCGGTGGGGCGCGGGAACTCCTCCCGCACCTGCCCGCCGGAGAACACGCTGTCCGCGAGGCCGGCGATCCGCGCCGACGCCTCCTTCGCCTCCATCCGGATCGGCCTCGCCATCACCAATCCGGGCGCGCCGCGCTTCTCCGCCTCGACCTCGGCCGGCAGCGGCAGGTCGGCAGGCTCGAGGTCGAGGTACTCCTCGAGCGGTGTGATCAGCTCCGCGAGGTCGAGCCGCTCCGCGTGTGAGACCTGCTCGAGCATGTCGTAGCGGCCGATCAGGTCCTGGGCGCGCTCGTACCCGAGCCCGCCCACCATCTGGCGCACCTCCTCGCCCATCGCCTGGAAGAAGCGGGCGCAGCTCTCCGCTGCGCCGTCGACGTGCTGGGGGGTGAACTTCTTCAGCCCGTGCTCCTGCGCCGCCTCGACGGTCTCGATCGAGGTCGCGATCCCGACGTGGCAGGTGTCGAGCTGGCATCCCCGGCAGATCGTGCACCCGAGCGAGACCATCGCCAGGGTGCCGAAGGCCACCCGGTTGGCGCCCATGCAGTGGAGCTTCACGATGTCGTAGGCGTGGCGGTAGCCGCCGTCGGCCCAGATCTCGACGCGGTTGCGGATCCCGGCCTCCATCAACGCCCGGTGGACCGCGCGCGTGCCGATGTCGGATGGCAGCCCCACGTGGCGGAGCGCGTGCTGGCGGGCGGCGCCCGTCCCGCCCTCGAAGCCCGACAGGGTGATGATGTCGGCGCCGGCCTTCGCGAGCCCGAGCCCGATCGTGCCGATGTTGGGCACCACCGGGACCTTGACCGAGACCCGCACGTCCGGGTTCACGGTCTTCAGCTCGTCGATCAGCTCCGCGAGGTCCTCGATCGAGTAGAGGTCGTGGTTGTTGGACGGCGAGATCAGGTCGGTGC
>JBOGZH010000371.1:0-10452 GCA_050697095.1 Solirubrobacterales bacterium | reverse complement strand
TCAAGCAAGGCGCCGCCGACGGCGCCCGCGATCACCCCCGCCGCGAGGACGGCGAGGCCGCTGGCCCACAGGCGGCGCTTCACGGACCCGCGCCCCACTGCGTGAAGGAGGAGCCGCGAGCCGCCGCTTGCGCCCTATCCATCGGGTGGGTTGCGGATCGCGCCGATCAGCCCGATCGCGATCAGCGCGATGATCGCGAACGAGGTCACCGTGAGGATGTCGAGCCCGGAGTCGGCGACCACCCCGAGCGTCAGGATGAGGAAGAGGACGCAGAACACGACGCCGACGACGAGGATCGCGGTCCTGACCTCGGGTTCCATCAGTAGACCGGGTACGGGGGCTCGGGCCCCGGCGTCTCCTCGTGGCGTCTCGCGAGCAGCTTTATCAGCGCCAGCCCGACGATGAAGCCGCCGACGTGCGCGAAGTACGCGACGCCGCCGCTCTCGCCCGCGACGTCGGGGGTCGCGAGCTGGCCCACGGCGGGGAGGAACTGGAGCACGAACCAGATCCCGAGCATGATCATCGCCGGGATCTCGACCAGGGTGACGAAGAAGATGATGAAGATCAGCGTCAGCACCCGCGCCTGCGGGTGAAGCAGCGCGTAGGCGCCCAACACCCCCGCCACGGCGCCGCTCGCCCCCACGGTCGGCACCGTGGCGCTCGTGTCGAGCAGAGCCTGCGCGTACACGGCCACGATCCCCGCCAACAGGTAGAAGGGGATGAACACGATCCGCCCCACGGAGTCCTCGATGTTGTTCCCGAACACCCACAGGAACAACATGTTCCCCGCGATGTGGAGGATCCCGCCGTGGAGGAACATCGAGGTGAACACCGTCACCCACCACGGCGGCTCGTCGAGGTCGACCACGCCGCCGGGGGTCTCGCTCTCCGCTTGGCGGTACTCGGGGGTGCCCTCGCAGACGATGTCGGCCTGCCTGTCGACCGCGCCGAGGGCGCACTCCTTGCCGGGGTGGGTGATCCGGTAGGGGATCGCCCCCAGCTCGATCAGCTCCACGTCGTACTCGGACGCGCCGAGCTGTCCCGCCCGGCCCGACGCGGAACCCTGGTCCTGGGACCACGTGAACTCGACCGCGAACACGATTACGTTGAGCGCGATCAGCAGCACGGTGAGGATCGGGAACCGCAGCGTGGGGATGTTGTCCTTCAGCGGCAGCACGGCCGGAAAAGCGTATTAGCCGGGCCGAACCGGTTTCCCACACTTGATCACCCCTAACCGAGCCGCGACGAGACGAATGGAAGCGCCGCCGACAGCCGATCCGTATCGCGGCCGGACCCGTTTCGGTACCGGAGATCGACCCCGGCGCCTTCCGCGACCCTGTCGAGCGCTACACGGCCGGGGCTAGCGCCTCTGGCCCAAGATTAGGCAGCGGCAGTGCGCCGCTCGGGCACCTGCTCGTCGGCGTGGTAAGAGCTGCGCACTAGCGGGCCGGACGCGACCGACTCGAAGCCGATCTCGTACGCCGCCCGCTCCAGCGCGGCGAACTCGTCGGGGTGCCAGTAGCGCTCCACCGGGAGGTGGCTCTCGGTCGGGCGCAGGTACTGGCCGACGGTAAGCACCTGGGCCTTGTGCTCGCGCAGGACGCCGAACGCCTCGACCATCTCCTCGAAGCTCTCCCCGAGCCCGACCATGAGGCCTGACTTGGTCACCACCTTGTCGCCGCCCATCTCCTTGCCGAGCCGCAAGACGCGGCAGGAACGCAGGAAGTCGGAGCCGCGGCGCGCCCTCGGGTAGAGCCGCGGCACGGTCTCGACGTTGTGGTTGAAGACGTCCGGCCGCTCGTGGATCACCTTGGCGAGCGGCATCTCCTGGCCGCGGAAGTCGGGGGTGAGGACCTCGACCCTGCACCCCGGCGCCAGCATGCGGATCGAGCGGATCACGCCGACGAAGGCGCTCGCGCCGTAGTCGGGGAGATCGTCGCGGTCCACCGAGGTGACGACCGCGTGCCGCAGGCCCATTCGCTTCACCTGGTTCGCGACCCGCATCGGCTCGAGCGGGTCGCTCCAGGTCGGCTTGCCGGTCTGCACGTTGCAGAACCCGCACCGCCGCGTGCACACGTCGCCGAGGATCATGAACGTCGCCGTGCCGCGCTCCCAGCACTCCCCGACGTTGGGGCAGTTCGCCTCCTGACAGACCGTGTGGAGGTTGTCGTCTTCGATCGCGCGCTTCAGCCGCCGGTAATTCGAGCCGCCGGGCGCCGGCACCTTGAGCCACGGCGGCTTGCGGTGGCGGAACGGTAGCCCGCCTTCCTCGCTCCCCCCGCCGGGGCGGGCACGGGAGCGGGTTACGTGCACTCGCTCTGCGACGGAGGGTGCGGCGCGCGACATCCCCCCTAACTTAGCGCGGCCGCTTCCTCCGCTTCACCTTCCAGGCGTGCTCGGCAGGCGTCGGATCGACGTTCCCGATCGACCTGTGATAAAGACTCTTACAGTAAGATTCTTACATGCGGGTGACCAGCAAGGGACAGGTGACGATCCCGAAGTCGATTCGGGACGAAGCCGGAATCGGGCCGGGCAGCGAGGTCGAGTTCGCGATCGAGGATGGGGCCGTGATCCTGAGAGCGGCGCCGTCGCGAGGCCAGGAGCTGGTCGAGCACCTGCGAGGGCACCGCGACGAGTTCGCGATGACGACCGAGGAGATCATGGCCCTGACCCGGGGAGAGGACTGACACCCGTCGGCCTCATGGATCCGTGGGACCTACCCTGATCGACTCCAACGTACTGATCGACGTCATCTCCGGCGATCCCGGCTGGGAGGAGTGGTCGTCGCGGGCGCTCGCCGGCGCCGCGGTCGAGGGCCCGCTCGCGATCAACGCGGTGATCTACGCCGAGGTTTCGATCGGGTTCGCCCGGGTCGAGAGCTGCGACTCGGCGCTCGACCGTCTTCGCCTCGAGCGCGCGCCGGTCCCCTTCCCGGCCGCCTTCCTCGCGGGCAAGGCATTCCTTGAGTACCGAAAGCGCGGCGGCGAACGACGCTCGCCCTTGCCCGACTTCCTGATCGGCGCCCACGCGGCGATCGGTGACATGCGGCTGCTGACCCGCGATCCGCGGCGCTACCGCGCCTACTTCCCGCGCCTCGAGTTGGTCTGCCCGGAATAAGCGGTCAACTCGCGGGCGCGAGCCGACCGACGCTCGACACCCGCAGGGCGAGGTCGTCCGGCTCGATCTCGACCGGCTCGCGCCCGTAGACCTCGCCGAAAGTCCGTGCGACGGTGTCCATGAAGCCGCTCATGTGCTGCTCTGCGCCGCGCTCGCGCGACAGCGAGGTCATGCTGCACGCCTCGATCCCGCAGGGGACGATCCACTCGAACGGCTGGAGGTCGTTGTTGACGTTGATCGCGAAGCCGTGCGTGGTGATCCCGCGGTTGACGTGCACGCCGATCGAGCCGATCTTGCGTCGATCCTGCGTCCAGACGCCCGTGAGACCCTCGATGCACTCCGCCTGGACCCCCCACTCGCCGAGCGACTCGATCGTCACCCGTTCCATGCGCCGGATGTACTCGTGGACGTCGTCGCCGTAGGGGCACAGGCTGACGATCGGATAGCCAACGAGCTGGCCGGGGCCGTGGTAGGTGACGCGGCCGCCGCGGTCGGTGTCGCTGATCTCGATGCCCTGCGCCCGGTACCAGTCCTCGCCCATCGGCAGCTCGTCGGGCGTGGATCGGCGCCCCTTGGTGTACACGGGCGGGTGCTCGAGGAGCAGCAGAACGTCCGGGATCTCGTCGTCGAGGCGCGCGGCCTCGAGCTGCTTCTGGATCGCGCGTGCTTCCTCGTAGGGGACCTGGCCCGTCCTGACGACCCAGACCTCTGAGGTCATGGCCCTAGTCTCTCACGCGGCGGCCGCCGGCTCGCGGGCGGCCTCGAGGCGCTCTCGCGCAAGCTCACCGGCTGCACGCAGGGGAGTGATCGAGCGCTCGGCGGCGGCCTCCAGGATGCCGCCCATCGTCCCCTCGATCCCGAGCGCCAGCTCCCGCGCGTGCTCCTGCGAGTAGCCCCGGATCTCCCGGTATACGTGGATCAGGCCGCCGGCGTTGACGATGAAGTCGGGCGCGTACAGGATGCCCTCCTCCGCGAGCGTCCCGTCGAGGCCCTCGGTGGCGAGCTGGTTGTTGGCGCTCCCGCACACGATCTCGCAGCGCAGCAGCTTCGCGTTCGCCTCGTGGATCGCGCCGCCGAGCGCGCACGGCGCGAGCACGTCGCACTCGACCAGCATCGCGTCGCTCGGATCGAGCCATCGCGCGTCGAGCTCCGCGGCGAGCTCCCGCTTGCCGTCGTCGATGTCGGAGAGCACCAGCTCCGCACCGGCGTCGGCGAGGCGGCGTGCCAGCCGCTCCCCGACGTGACCCGGCCCGACGATCGCCACCCTCCTTCCGGCCAGCTCGGGGGAGCCGAATCGCTCCCGCACGCAGGCCCGCATCGCCGCCTCGACTCCCACCGCGGTGAACGGGCTCGGATCGCCGGAGCCGCCGTGGGAGGGCGGGAGCCCGGTCAGGTGCTCGGTGCGCTCGCTCATCACGACGAGGTCGTCCGGGGACAGGCCGACGTCCTCGGCGGTGATGTATCGCCCATCCAGGGACTCGACGAGATCGGCGAAGTCGAGCAGCAGCGCGCGGCGCTCGCTCCCGGTGGGCGGAGGCCCATCCGGCGCGCAGACGACGCCCTTGCCGCCCCCGAGCTCGAGGCCCGCGGCGGCGGCCTTGTAGGTCATGCCCCTGGCCAGCCGAAGCGCGTCGCGGGCCGCATCCTCCGTCGTCTTGTAGTGCCACAGGCGGGCGCCGCCGAGCGCGGGACCGAGCGCCGTGGAGTGGATCGCGACGATCACGCAGCAGCCGCTGCGCGCTCCCCGGTGGACGATGAGGTCCTCGTGATCGAAGGGCACCGGTGGGACGCCGGCGACGCGGCCTCCGCTCGGATGCCCGTTGGTGCTCTGCTTCGTCGCGACGGCCATCAGCTCACCTCCCCGCTCTCAAGGCGGGCCTTGACCGAGGCGAGGAAGCGGGCCGCCTCCGCCCCGTCGAGGGCGCGGTGATCCCACGACATGCAGAGGTAGGTCATCGGGCGCACGGCGATCGAGTCGCCGTCCTCGGTCTCGACCACCACGGGCCGCTTCACGATCGCCTCGAGATCGAGGATCGCGACGTGGGGCTGGTTGATGATCGGGGTCGCGAGCACGGCGCCGAACTGGCCCGGGTTGGTGATCGTGAAGGTGCCGCCGTGGACCTCGTCGGGCTGGAGCTGCTTCGCTCGCGCCCGCTGGGCGAGGTCCGCGATCGCCGCGGCAGCGCCCTCGAGGCTGAGCCGCTGCGCCCGGCGGATCACCGGGACGATCAGCCCGTCATCCAGGGCGACCGCGATCCCGAGGTTGACGTCGTCGTGGTAGACGATCTCCTCGTTCTCGATCGACGCGTTGAGGATCGGGTGCTCCTGGATCTCGGCGACGGTCGCGCGCGCCACGAACGCGAGGTAGGTCAGGGGTACGCCGCGCCGTTTGAAGTCCTCCTTCAGCTCGCCGCGTCGGCGCGCGACCGCCGACATGTCGGCCTCGACGATCGTCGTGCAATGGGCCGCCGTGGCACGGCTCTCGACCATGTGGCGGGCGATCTGACGGCGCATCGAGGACATCGGCTCGCGGCGCTCGGCGGAGAAGACATCGGCTCCCTCGGCCACCTCGGCGGGTGCACCGGGGGCGGGCTCCTCCGGCTTGTACGGGGATTCCATGTGCAGCGTCGGCTGCGGCTTCTCGGCGGGCTCCTGCTCCGAACCCGACTCGATGAACGCGAGCACATCGCGCTTGCGGACCCGGCCACCGATCCCCGTGCCGGTGACCCGGGAGAGGTCGACTCCATGCTTGTCTGCGATCCGCCGCACGACCGGCGAGTAGAACCTCGAGCGGTCCGGCTCCCCGTTTTCGGCGGGCGTGGGCGCGGTGGCCGGTTTCGCCTCTGATGACTGGTGACTGGTGACTGGTGACTTCTCCTCGGGGTGCGCCTCCCCCGGCTTCGCGGCCGGGTTGATCTCGGCCAGCGGCGTCCCCACCCCGACCGTCTCGCCCGGCTCGACCAGGATCCGCTCGACGCGTCCGCTGGAGGGCGCGGGCACCTCGACGTCGATCTTGTCGGTGGTGATGTCGCAGATCGGCTCGTCGGCCTCGACCCAGTCCCCGGGCCGCTTGCGCCACTCGACGATCGTTCCCTCGGCCACGGAGACACCCATCTGGGGCATCTCCACCAGCACGAGCTGATCAGTAGGCGAGGAGCTCACGGCACGCCCCCTTCATGTCGTCGAGCTGCGGCAGGACCGCCTGCTCCAGCGACGGGCTGAACGGAATCGGCACGTCCGGCGTGGTCAGCCGCCGCACCGGAGCGTCGAGGTCCTCGAACGCCTCCTGGGCGATCAGGGAGGAGACCTCGGCGCCCACCCCGCAAGATTGGGTCGCCTCGTGCGCGACCAGCACCTTGCCGGTCTTGCGCGCCGAGGCCAGGATCGCTTCCCGGTCGAGGGGGTTGACGGTGCGCAGATCGAGCACCTCGATGTCCTCGCCCAGCTCCTCGGCCGCCTGCTCGGCGAGCAGGACCGAGGAGCCGTACGCGATCACCGTCATCTCCTCGCCCGCGCGCGCGATCCGGGCCTCGCTGATCGGCACCGTGTGCTCGCCCTCCGGAACCTCCCCCCTGACGTGCCGGTACAGGCCCTTGTGCTCCATGTAGCAGACGGGGTTCGGATCGCGGATCGCGCTGATCAGCAGGCCCTTCGCGTCCGCGGCGGTCGCCGGCGCCACCACCTTGAGGCCGGGCGCCTGGGCGAACCACGCCTCCGGGTTCTGGGAGTGGAACGGCCCGCCCGAGAAGCCGCCCCCGGAAGGGAGTCGCATGACCATCGGCACGGCGACGCCCTGACGGTAGTGCAGCTTCGCCGCCACGTTGACGAGCTGGTCGAACCCGCAGGCGATGAAGTCGGCGAACTGCATCTCCGCGACCGGCTTCATGCCCTCGATCGCCGTCCCGACGCAGACACCGACGATCAGGTTCTCCGCCAGCGGCGTGTCGAGGCAGCGCTGCGCTCCGAACTCCTCGACGAACCCGTCGGTGACCTTGAACGCGCCCCCGAACGGGCCCACGTCCTCACCGAGGCAGAACACGGTCTCGTCGCGGCGCATCTCCACCCGAAGCGCATCGGAGATCGCCTCGAGGTACGTCATCTCGCGCGCCTCCGTGGCAGCGGTGGACTCCGTTGCGACTTCCGGGGTCATGCGGCTACCTCCCTCACCGAGCCGTTCCCCGAGCCGTCCGCACTGGCCTCGGCCTTCTGCCAGTACGACCAGGGCGCCAGCCCGTCCCCGAGCGGCTCCCAGGCCTCGGCGAAGACGCCATCCGTGGCGGTGTCCGGATCCGGCATCGGCGAGTCGAGCGCCACCCGCGCGCCCTCCTCGACCTCGGCCTCAACCCCCCGGCGGACCTCCTCGATCTCATCCTCTGAGAATCCGTACCCCGCGACGAGCCGCTCGACGTAGCGATCGATCGGATCGCGCCGCCTCCACTCCTCGAGCAGCTCGTCGGGGACGTAGCTCATGTTGTCGTGGGCGCCGTGCCCGTGCATGCGCATCGTGTGGCACTCGATCAGCGTCGGCCCCTCGCCGCTCCGCGCCCGCTCGGCCGCGACCCGAGCGGCGTCGAACACGGCTTCGACGTCGTTTCCGTCCACCGACGCGCCCGGGAACCCGTAGCCCTGCGCCCTGTCGACCGGATCGACCGCGTATTCGAGATGCTGCGGGGTCGAGTACGCGAACTTGTTGTTCTCGAGCAGGAAGACCGCCGGCAGGCGGTGAATCCCGGCGAAGTTCATCGCCTCGTGCCACTGTCCGTTGGCGGTCGAGCCCTCACCGAAGAAGGTCATCGCCACGCGGGGCTCGCGACGCATCTTGAACGCGAGCGCGAGGCCGGTGGCGACCTGGGCCATGTCGGGAAGCATCGAAACCATGCCCACGCAGCCGAGTCGGGGATCGCCGAAGTGCATGTTGCCGTCCTTGCCCCCGGTCACCCCGCCGGCGCGGCCCATGTAATTGGCGAGGTAGCGGTCCGGCGTCACCCCGCGGACGAAATGTGCCCCGAGGTCGCGATGGAGGATGCACATCCGGTCCCGCGGGCCGAGCACGTACGCCGCGCCGACCGAGATCGCCTCCTGGCCGCAGCCGTCGTAGAAGGAGCCCGGGACCTTGCCCTGCTTGTAGAGGGTCAGAGCGCGCTCCTCGGAAACCCGCATCAGGAGCATGTAGCGGAGCAGGCCGGCGCGGTCCTCGCGCGTCAGGTACTCGCCGCGCCTGGAGGCGCGCGCGGCATCGGTCGCACGCACTTGCGTTCGCGTCATATTGCGTCCGCCTTTCTGTCTCGCCGGGCGCTGGGATCTCCACCGGTCCGGCTAGGCCTCTCGCCGCTCCGGGATCCCCGGCGCGGCGCCTACGGACGAACGGGAGGCGAGGGTTCCGCCTCTCCTCCCTATGTGATCTACGTCACAGCGATTCTACCCCGCTCACCGGGCGCGTCAAACGAATCGGTCGCTCACGGAGGCTCGGGCCGCTAGCCCTTCTGTCCGGGTGGCCAGAAGGGCCACTCCTCGAACGCCACGCAGCGGCCCTGGTCGTCGAGGCGGACGATCCACAGGTCCCGGTACTCGGCCGGCTTCGGGTCGCCGTAGCGCACCTCGACCCGCGCCACGCCGGTGTCCCCCTCCACCGCGAGCACCTCCGCGTTCATCTCGAACGGCTCGTCGGGCCCCTCGCGCTCGCGCTCCCACAGCTCCGCGATCGCCTCCAGCCCGCGGTGAGTCTCCCCGTAGGGGTCGTTGCTGTAGGTCGAGTCGACGGCGAACAGCTCCGCGAGCACCGCGGTCCCGGCCGTACGCCAGGCCCGCTCGTAGGCGGCGATCCAGTCACTGAACTCGTCCCGGTTCACTGACCGGACTGTGTGGCTCCTGCGCCTCAGGCCTCGGCGGGCTTGGGCTCGGGCTCGGGCTCGGGCTTGCGGCCGGGACCGACCCGCGGCAGCCACTCGAGCGAGCGCGGCAGGTACCAGTTCCAGTCCCCGAGCAGCTTCATGAACGCGGGGAGGAGCACGCCGCGGACGATCGTCGCGTCGATCAGGATCGCGACGCCAAGCCCGACGCCGAACTGCTTGAACTCGACCGCGGACAGGGTGGCGAAGATCGAGAACACGGCGATCATCACCACCGCGGCGGCCGTGACCACCGAGGCGGTCGTCTTGATCCCGTGCGAGACGGCCTCGGCGGTGGGCATCCCGCGGTCGTATGCCTCTCGAACGCGGCTGAGGATGAACACGTGGTAGTCCATCGAGAGCCCGAACAGGACCACGAACAGGAACAGGGGCAGCCATGAGGTCACCGCCCCGGTCGACTCGAAGCCGAGCAGGGACTCGAGGTGGCCCTCCTGGAAGATCCAGATCACGACGCCGTACGCCGCGCCCACCGACAGCAGGTTTAGGAGGATCGCCTTCAGCGGGATCACCAGCGAGCGGAAGGTGACCAGCAGCAGGGCGAAGGCCATCAGGAACACGAATCCGAACACGATCGGGACGCGGTCCTCCATCAGCTGGTTGAAGTCCTCGGATCCGGCCGTGAAGCCGGTCACATTGGCGTCCAGCCCCCGCTGGCCGACCGTCTCGGGGATCACCCGGTCGCGCAGCTCGGCGAGGGCGGTGTAAGAGGTGTCATCGCTGCCGTCGCCCGCGATCGGCACCTCGACTAGGGTGGCGCTGCGATCGGGGCTGACGTCGACGGTCAGAGGCTGCTCGAACAGATCGCTGCGGGAGGTCTCCGGGCGCAGGTCGCGCACCGCGCTCGCGACCTCCTGCTCCGACGCGTCCCCGCGCTCGATCACGACCTCGGCCGGTATCTGGTTGCCCGGGAAGGCCTCCTGGATGCGGTCGTAGGTCTGGATCACCTGGAGGTCCTGCGGCAACGAGTCGATTCCCGGCACCGACATCTTCAGTCCCAGCACCGGGATCGCCATCACCAACAGCACCGCGGTGGCGAGCGCGGCGGCGATACCCGGGCGCCGCAGCACGGGGTTCAAGACCGCGTTCCACAGCCGCGACTCGCGCTTCACACGGTCCTGCGGCGGTGTCAGGAACGGCACCCGGGCCCTGTTGACGCGGTCTCCGAGCTTCGACAGGACGGCGGGCAGCACGGTCAGCGACCCGATCACGGCGATCGCGACGACGAGGATCGTGCCCGAGGCGAACGACTCGAAGGTCGAGGCGCCGGCGAAGTACATGCCGGCCATCGCCACGGCAACGGTGATTCCGGACACGAGCACGGCGCGTCCCGACGTCGCGGCGGCGGTCTCGAGCGCCGCCTCTTCGCTCGCTCCGCGCGCACGCTCCTCGCGCTCGCGACGCAGGTAGAACATCGAGTAGTCGACGC
>JBOGZH010000370.1:0-2118 GCA_050697095.1 Solirubrobacterales bacterium | reverse complement strand
CGTCACCCCGCTGAGGCGGACGTCCGGGGCCGCCTCGGTCGAGTCCCGACTGGCAGCGGCCTCCAGCGGCCTTCGCTCGCTCCCGCCTTCCGGGCCGCCCGAGCGTCTCGGTGACCACGAGGGCGGCGAGCAGCGCGGGGGCGAACAGCGCGATCACCCCGAAGAGCCGCGGATGGAGCTCGCGCCCGCCGACCAGGACGGGACCGGAGGCCCTGATGATCGACGTCGTGACGGCGAGCACAGCGACGGTGATCCATACCTCGCTCATTCGCCGTCCTGGGAGTCTGTCCCGCGGAGGCCGAGCAGCGCCGCGAGCGACGCGGCGATCACGGGTACCCCGGGCGGGGCGACCGGGACGAGGATGAGCGCGATCGTCGCGCCGATGCACGCTGCGGCGATAGCCCTGCGCCCGCTCCGCAGCTCGCCGCCGGCGAGCAGCGCGAGGAAGAAGGCCGGGAACATCGCGTCGAGACCGAGTGTCTCGGGGTCGCCGATCAGCTCGCCACCGAACACCCCGAGCGCCGTGCCGGCCACCCACGCCGGATAGGAGGGAAGCGTCGCCCCGACCATGAACGATGGGTCGAAGCGCCCTCCACCGAGGCTCGCCATCGCCCACGACGCGTCGATCATCGCCTGGCCGTGGGCGGCGCGGCGCAGCGCCCGGCCCCGAAGCGACGGGGCGAGCGCGATCCCCATCGCCACATAGCGGGCGTTGAGCAGGATCCCTGCGACGATCGCGGCGACCGCGCCGCCGCCGGCCGCCAGCACCGCGGTTGCGGCGAACTGCGCCGAGCCCGCGAACACGACCACCGACATCACGATCGGCGCCACCGTCCCCATCACCGGTTCCGCGAGCACCCCGAACGAGATCCCGACCAGCAGGGCCGCGATCGCGAACGGAAGCCCGGCCCGGAACCCGGCCCGCAGCTTGCTCCTGTGCTCCGTCATGCCTCCGCTGGGTGAGGCATGACGGGCGACACTAGTACTTCTTGAAGTGGCGGACCTTGTAGCCGCGCTTGGAGCGCATCTCGTCGCTCCACCCCGGCCCCTTGCCGTCCGTCATCGAGGTGTCGAGGCGGAGACCGGCGATGACCGCGTACATGTGGCCGCTGTTCGCGTACACAGTGATCCATTCTCCCTTGCCCTTGCTCCCCCACTTCGTGAAGGACCCGGAGGGCATCGGGCTGTCCAGCATCCGCCCGCCGCGCAGGGCGTAGCTCACCGCACCGGAGCAGTCGTAGCACTTCGACTTCCACTTGCCATGGCCGCCGCCGAGGCAGTAGTCCTTGCCCTTCGCGATCTCGTTCGCCGCCTCGATCGCGTTCACGACCCGGCTCGGCGCGTCCGAGGGAGGAATCGCGAGCCCGTTCTGGATCTTCGCCTTCCCGCTCGGCGCGTTGCTCCCGGGGGTGGCGGTTCCACCGGACCCGGCGGGCGCCGTGGCGGGCGCGAGCAGCGCGGCGGCCGCGACGGCGGCGAGCGCCAGTGTCAGACCCGTGCGGCGTTGGATTGGCGTACGCAAGAAGAACCAGCCTCCTTCGTCGGCCTACGGGGTTAGCTGACGGGCTGGCGCTCAAGGAGCCTGCGCCCCCACCGCGGTGGGCTCGCCCCAACTTCCTGGTTCCCCCGCTCCCCGCCCGTGCGCAGGGCGGGGACTCGGCTTTACCGGTTATCGAGGTTGTGGAGCCTACACGATTTGCACGACGTTCGCTAACACAACGCTAACGATGTGTGTCAACTCGCGCCTGGGGCGGGATTTCGATCCGCCCATTCGGCGATCCGGCTCGAGTCCTGGATCACCTCGCCGCTGTCGGTGACGAGGACCGGGACGGCATGCTGGCCGGTCAGCTCCTCCACCTCGCGCCGGCCGTCCGTCATCACGTGCATGAAGGCCGGGCCCACGCCGAGGCCCTGGACCTTGACGAGGTCCGGCTCGTACCCGGCCTTCTTCAGCGCCTCATGGGCGTTATGGCACGGGTGCCCGCCCGGTCGCGGGGTCCACATGGTTCCCCAGCAGACGTACAGCTTCATCGTGCGACGCAGCCTATTCGGTAGGTTCAGTACGTGGAGCTCGCCGGGAAGACCGTGCTTCTGAGCGGCGCGACCGGGGGGCTGGGG
>JBOGZH010000369.1:0-2972 GCA_050697095.1 Solirubrobacterales bacterium | reverse complement strand
GTGGCGGAGCGAGCCGCGGGGACGGATCCGGCCGCGCAGCATCGCCTTGCGCGGATCGCCGCGGTGCGTGCTCACGTGGATCCAGTCCCGCCACGCGGTCTCGAAGGTCAGATCGGGATCCGCCGCCTGACCCGGCTCGGCGCGGCTCGACCCGTTGTCGATCCGCAGGTACCAGGGCTCCGCGTCGGTGAACCGCCACTGGATCGTCACCGGGCGACCGTTGACCGCGCTGTGATCCACCGAGCGCTCCACGGTGTCGAAGTAGAGGCGCTGGATCTCGGGGGAGCAGTCCGGATCGTCGTTCGGCTCGCCGACGACACCGGCCTGCATCAGCTTCACGATCCGCTCGACGCGCTCCTCGGGCGTCAGTGACCAATCGAGCGGGAACACCCCGGGAGGCATCTCGTCGATCGGGAAGCCCGCGGCCCGCCACTTGGTCTCAACCGAGCGGAATCCCCACGCGTAGATCTCCTCGAGCGTGAACCCGTACTCCTCGGTGTAGCGGCGGTCCCAATTCGGGGGCACGTAGACCGCGAGCGTGTAGGGGGAGACCTCTCGCAGCAGCTCGCCGACGGCCTGCTTGCACTCCTCGGACTCCGCAAAGCACTCGGAGAGCACCTTGACCCCGAAGCCGATGTGGCGCTGCTCGTCGCGCGACACGTTCTTCCTCCCCTCGGCGAAGCCCGGGAGCGTCCCCGACTTGACGAAGTAGTCCTCGATGAAATGCTGCCCCGGCTGGGCGAGCTCCGCCTCGACGACCATGTGGTACAGCGCGATCGCCTGCGCGAACTTCGGCAGCGAGCGGTCGCGGCGAAGCTCGTTGGCCATCCGGTCGAGGCGCGCGAACACCTGGCGGAACCCCCAGGTGAGCTGCGGCTGCGTGTAGGCGAGGCCGGAGGCGATGCTGTCGCCTGCCCCGATCACCTCGTTGAAGAAGCGGGAGAAGAACACGGCGTGCCGCGCTTCGTCGACCTGCTGGGTGGTGAGGAAATACTTCTGTTCCTCCTTCGGCGCGGCGTCGATGTAGGGGGAGAGGTCCTCGGCGACGGAGTCCTCGCCGTAGAAGAACATCGAGTACGTCCACAGCGCGCTGCGGCGCTGGATCTCGGTCATCGAGCGCCACCCCTCGCGGTCCTCCGAGAAGTCGAGCGCCATCGCGCTCCAGTTCCCCTCCTCCCAGCGCCGGTACAGGTCCTGGTAGCTCACGGACTCGATCGCTGTCGATTCCTTGCCCCTCTTGGGCCTCGTGCGCGTCGCCTGCTTGCCCATCGAACAACCTCCTCGTGGCGGCCTCGCCTCACCGCCCCTTTGCTAGCCGTTGACCCAGCTTAGATCAGAACTGGCTGCCTGGCCAGTCCGATGTGATCGACGTCACACTTCTACCCGGCGATGAGTTCTGCCGGGGTCGGTGGTCAATAGGGATGGCAACGCGAGGCCGAAAGGAAGTGAGCGAGATGGCCGGCTACGTGGAGCTTGGCGGTGTGCGGACGTGGTACGACGAGCACGGCGAGGGCGAGCCGCTCGCGCTGCTGCACCCCGGGATGGCCGACGCGCGCGCGTACACGCCGAACATCGACGCGCTGGCGGCGCGTTTCCACGTCTTTACTCCGGAGCGGCGCGGTCACGGCCGCACGCCGGATGTCGACGGGCCGATCACGTACGAGCTGATGGCGCGGGACACGATCGCGTTCCTCGAGACGGTGGTGGGCGGGTCGGCGCACCTGGTCGGGTGCAGCGACGGCGCGACCGTTGCGCTGCTGGTCGCGCTGCGCCGTCCCGACCTGGCCCGCCGGGTGGTCCTGGTCGCCGGGGTCTTTCGCCACGACGGTTGGGTGCCCGGCGTGCTTGAAGGGGAAGAGGCGCCGCCCGAGTTTCTCGCGGCCAACTACGGGGAGGTCTCCCCCGACGGTCGCGAGCACTTCCCGATCGTGGCCGCCAAGATGGCCCGGATGCACGCGGAGGAGCCAACGCTGACGGCCTCCGACCTGAACGGCGTCACGAGCCGGACGCTGGTGATGGTCGGCGACGACGACGAGGTCACCCTGGAGCACTCGATCGCGCTGTACCGAGGGCTTCCGGACGCCGAGCTGGCGGTCGTGCCCGGCACGTCCCACGGACTGCTCGTGGAAAAGCCGGCGCTTTGCAACACGATCATCGTCGATTTTCTCGCGACCGACCCCGTGCCGACCATGGCGCCGATCCGCCGCGCGGGAGCCGAAGGAGACTAGCCGAGCTTCGGGCTGCGCCACGGTTGCTCGAGGCGACCGGCGAGCTCGTCGGCTAGCCCCGCGATCGGGACCCGGACCTGCTCGAGCGAATCGCGGTCGCGCAGCGTGACCGTGTCGTCCTCCATCGTCTGGCCGTCGACCGTCACGCCCCACGGGGTGCCGATCTCGTCCTGGCGGCGGTAGCGGCGGCCGATCGAGCCGCCCTCGTCGTACTCGGCCGGAACGCGATCGCGCAGCTCCTCGTACAGCGCCCGGGCCTTCTCGGGCATCCCCGCCTTGGAGACGAGCGGCAGCACCGCGGCCTTGACCGGCGCGAGCCGGGGGTGCAGGCGGAGCACCGTCCGCTTGCGCCCCTCGACCTCCTCGACGTCGTAGGCGTCGACGACGAACGCGAGCAGCGAGCGGTCTACCCCCGCGGCGGGCTCGACGACGTGTGGGACGTAGGCCTCGCCCTTCTCCTGGTCGAAGTACTCCAGCTTCTCGCCCGAGAACTTCGCGTGCTGGGTGAGGTCGAAGTCGCCGCGGTTCGCGATCCCCTCCAGCTCGGACCACCCGATCGGGAACAGGTACTCGACGTCGGAGGTGGCGGAGGAGTAGTGGGAGAGCTCCTCCGGGCCGTGCTCGCGCAGGCGCAGCATGTCGGGGCGGATCCCGAGGTCCGTGTACCAGCGCATCCGCTCTTCCATCCACCGCCGATGCCAGGCGTCGGCCTGGCTCGGCGGAATGAAGTACTCCATCTCCATC
>JBOGZH010000368.1:0-3972 GCA_050697095.1 Solirubrobacterales bacterium | reverse complement strand
GGCGCCCACCGCTCGAGCAGCTCGGCGCCGGGCTTCACGACGCCGCGCCGCAGCTCGGCGACGAGCAGGCTGTGCCGGCTCCGCACCGACGCGAGCGCGGCCTCCACGCGCCCTCGCCGCCCACCGTCGCGGCCGCGAGGATCGCGGTGCTGGGGCTGATCGCGGCGCTCGTCGCGTGGCTCGGGCTCGCCGCGGGGCGCCCGGGCGCCGCCCTGGTTGCGGCCGTTCTTCTGCTCCCGGCCCCCCTTCTGCTTCCCTCGCCCCTGCACTGGGGGCTTCCCCTCGTCGCGCCGCTGCTCGGGATGGTCGGGCTCGCCCCCGCCTACCCGGCGCTCGCCTCGCTCGCGGGGACCCCGGCGCGCCGGGCCATGCTGGCCCTGCTCGGTTGGGCGTGGCTGGTGGCCGCCGAGGCGATCCTCGGCTCGCGGCTGCTGTTCAAGACCGCGGCGGCGGCGCCCGCGGGCTGGAGCCACTCGGTCGGCGCGGCCGCCACGGAGGTCCTGGTGCCCGTGCTCGCCCCCGAATCCGTGCTCGTCGCGCTCGTGTGGGCGGCCGGGGCGCTGATCCTGGGCGCGCTGCTGCGGGGGCGCCTCGTCGCGCTGGAGCTGCTCGCGGCGCTGATCTGGGCCGCGGGCCTCCTCGCGGTGCACGGCGCGCTGGCCGGAGATGCGCCGGAGCCGGCCGCGGCGCCGCTCACGGTCGCGCTGGTGGCGGTGGCGCTGGTCGCGCTGTGGGCACGCTCGACGAGGGGCGCCGCCGGGTCACCCGATGTCGGTCGGGGACCCCCACTTCCGTAGGATTGTGCCGGCCGCAACGGGTCCCGCCGCGATACCGAGACGCCGCGCGGGGACCCCCCGTTCCAGGAGTGTGAGCGATCAGCGTTCTGCGCAATCTCGAAGCGAAGATCGAGGGCCTAGTCGAGGGCGCGTTCAGCCGTGCCTTCAGCTCCCAGGTCCAGCCGGTCGAGATCGCACGCAAGCTGGCGAAGGAGATGGACGGGCACCGGACCGCCTCGGTGTCGCAGGTCTACGTCCCCAACCAGTACACCGTGTTTCTCTCCCGGCAGGATCACGGGCGGCTCGAGGGCTATGAGGCCTCGCTCGCCCAGGAGCTCTCGGGGTACCTCCTCGAGCACGCGCGCAGGCGCGACTATGCGCTGCTCACGCGGCCCGAGGTCTCGCTGGAGACCGACGACCGCCTGCGGCTCGGCGAGTTCGGGATTCAGACCCGGCTCGTCAAGCCTCCCCCGCGTCAGGGCGAGAAGCCAGAGCAGGGCGAGCAGGGCCAGACGATGGTCTACGCGGCGCCCAAGCAGCAGGGGCGTCAGAAGCGCAGCCGTCAGCCGGGCGCTCGCCTGGTCGACACGCGTGCGATCGTGTCCTTCGACGACCGCCGCTACGTCCTGGATGGTCCGGTCGCGGTCCTCGGGCGCTCCAGGGAGAGCGACTGCGTTCTCCGGGACCCGAACATCTCGCGCCGCCACGCGGAGCTGCGACGGGGGCCGACGGGGGACTGGCAGATCGTCGACCTCGGCTCGACCAACGGCGTGAAGGTCAACGGGCGCAGGGTCGAGAGCTCCCGTCTCTCGCCGGGCGACGAGGTGATCATCGGGACGACGAGGTTCGTCTTCGACATAGAGCAATGAGGCGTCCGCCCGTGCAAACCGTCCGCGGGCACGCCTCGGGACCACCCGACGCGACTGCCCCATGGAATCCGATCCCGTCGCCGTAGCCCTCAAGTTCGGCTTCCTGGCCGTTCTCTATGTGTTCCTGTTCTGGGTGCTGCGGAGCGCCCTGCGCGAGCTCCGCAGCACGGGCGCGCCCGCGCCGGAGGCCACCGGCTTCCATTCCCTCCCTCAGCAGAGCGGCGGAACCCCCGACGCCTGGCTGCTCGTGTTGAAGGGGGGCGGGCTGGACTCGGGCGAGCGCTTCGACCTCTTCGGCGGGGTGTCGATCGGTCGCTCGGCCGACGCCGATGTTCGGATCGAGGATCGCTTCGCGTCGGGGATCCACGCCCGCATCTACCCTCGCGCGGGCAGCTACTACGTTGAGGACATGGGCTCGACGAACGGGACCTATCTGAACGGCGAGCAGATCGACCGCGAGCTGGAGCTCCACCACCTCGACTCGGTCGAGATCGGCGACACCGGGTTCCGGTTCGAGCTCGAGGACTAGGGACGCCTCATGCTGAGGGTCGTCGAGGAGTCACACCGGACCGACACCGGCCGTCAGCGGCACGCGAACGAGGACGCCCTGTACGCCGAGGCGCCCGTGTTCGCGGTCGCGGACGGGAAGGGCGGCGCGCAGGCGGGCGAGGTCGCCTCTCAGATCGCGGCGGGGGCGTTCGATTCCGCCGACGCGGGCGACGAGGCCCCCGAGCGCTACCTGCAGCGGGTCGTGGGGGAGGCGAACGAGAAGATCCACGAGCTCTCCGCACGCGATGCATCGCGTTCCGGGATGGGGACGACCCTGACCGCCGCCCTGATCCGCGACGACGAGGTGAGCTTCGCCCACGTCGGTGACAGCCGCGCGTACGTGTACCGCGACGGTGAGCTCAAGCGGCTGACCAGCGATCACTCCCTCGTCGAGGAGCTTCGCCGTCAGGGTCGTCTCACCGACGCGCAGGCCGAGGAGCACCCGCAGCGCTCGATCATCACCCGTGCCCTGGGGCCCGAGCCGGAGGTCGAGGTGGACACGATGACCTTCGCGGCGCGCCCGGGCGACGTGTTCGTGCTGTGCAGCGACGGTCTCACGACGATGGTCCCCGAGCAGCGCATCGGCGCGCTGCTGGGGCGCTCGACCGATCTCGACTCGGCGGTCGCGCGCCTGGTGAAGGAGGCGAACGAGGGCGGAGGTCGCGACAACATCACGGTCGTCGCCTTCAGGCTCGACGAGGAGGAGGTGGCCGCGAGAGAGCAGCCGACGCTGATCGCGCCACCTTCCGAGGGCCCGGCGACCGCGGAGCGGGCGCCGGTGGCGGCGCATTCGGAGACGCCGCGCTGGCCGCGGCGTCTCGCGGGGGCGCTGGTCGCGGTGGTGATCTTCGCCGCGCTCGGTGCCGCCGCGGTCTTCGGCGCGCGCCAGGTGTACTTCCTCGGGGTCGACGAGGGAGGGCGGATGGCGCTCTACCGGGGGCTTCCCTACGACCTCCCGCTGGGAATCGAGCTGTACGACGAGCGCTACTCGAGCCCGGTCCAGTTCGACTCGCTGCCACCGGAGCTCCAGCCCAACGTGACCGACCACGAGCTGCGCTCACACGACGACGCCGTCTCCCTGATCGAGGAATACGAAGGCGGCGCCGCGAGCGCCCAGGAAGAGGGACGGGAGCCGCGCCCGGGCGGCGTGGGCGGTCAGCGGCCCGACGGCGGGCGGGATGGAAAGGCGGAGCGCGGCGGGGGCGGCGGAAGCGGCGGCAACAAGCAGGGCGGCGGCCGCTCCGCCGAGAAGAGTGGGAACCGGTGAGCGCGAGGAACCGCGAGCTCCTCGCGCTGATACCGGTGGCGGTGCTGATCACCGCGGGGTTCACCGCGGTGTTCATCGTGCAGTCGAACCAGATCGGCGATCTCAGCCTCACCTACGGCGCGTACTTCCTCGCCGTCTGCGTCGCGACGCACGTGGTGATCAGGATCCGCCTGCCCCACGCGGATCCCTACCTGTTCCCGCTCGTCGCGCTGCTCGCCGCATTCGGGCTCGTGATCCTGTTCCGGATCGACGAGAGCCTCGCGGTCAAGCAGGCGTCGCTGTTCGTCGTCGGGCTGGCGCTGTTCGTGCTCACGATCACCCTGCTGCGCGACTACGAGGTGCTCGAGCGCTACCGCTACGTGATCGCGCTGGCCGGAATCGTGCTCCTGATCCTGCCCCGGTTCCCGCTGATCGGCGAGCAGGTCAACGGGGCCTACCTCGGGATCGACCTCGGTCCGATCTCGTTCCAGCCGGCCGAGGCGGCGAAGATCTGCGTGGTCATCTTCCTCGC
>JBOGZH010000367.1:0-7773 GCA_050697095.1 Solirubrobacterales bacterium | reverse complement strand
CCCCAGCCCGACGATCAGCCGCTCCGCGGCCTCGCTCGGCTCGAGTGCGCCGCACAGCAGCAGCACCGCCGGGACGTAGAGTCCCGACACCGCGAGCAGCGGCAACGCGGCCCGGGCGCCGCGGGCGCCGAAGATCACTGCGGCCAGCGCCGCGAGCGCACCCCAGATCAGCAGGCTGAGCCCGATCACCGGCCCGCGGCGATCTCCGATCACGGCGATCCGCTCCTCGAGCGAGACGAGGCGGTCGGGCTCCGTCTCGCCGTCGGCCCGGATCTCCCTTCCCGCCATCTCCTCCGGAACCTCGATCGCGAGTCGCTCCAGGATCGTCGGCGCGACGTCGGTCGACAGCACGAGCCCGTCGAGGCGGGTGCTGTCGGAGGTGAGATTCCCCTCCCCGAATCCGCCCCCCGCGATCCCGATCGCGAGCTGATCGCCGTCCTCGACGGGCGGCGGCCGCTCGATCGCGATCAGGAGGTCGTCGTCGCTCGACGCCGCGGCCAGTCCGTCGAGACGGGGGACCGCGACCGAGGTCACGCTCACGCCCCGGCATCCCCCCGCCGCGCACGGCGAGCGGTGTGGGATCCGACCCTCGCGGTCGACCGCCGAGAGCGCGGTCTGGCCGGCAAGTCGCCCGGCGCTGACGACGCCGCGGTCGCGCAGGATCGCCGTGCCCAGGAGCCCGGGGAGGATGTCCGCCGGCGCGCTCCGCCCCCGCTCCAGGACCGCCCTCCACAGGACCGGCGGCACCCTGCCGTCGACCGCGAACAGGCGCGGCAGCGGCTCGTCGTACAGCGAGTCGAAGATGCGATTCCCTTGGGAGATGTCGAGGTAGGTCTGGTCGGCCGGCACGCTGCCGAGGCCGGCGCTCATCAGCCCGGGCGACATGCCGTCGACGGCGGCCAGAGCGCGGGGACCGGTGCCGGAGGGAACGAACGCCACGCTCACGGTGGCGCCCTCGCCGCCGGGCTTCGCGCTCGCCGGAGAGACGGCCGCGAGCACCCCGGCCCACGCGGCCAGCACCGCCACGGCGAGCGTCGCGGCGCACCTATAATCGTGGGCACGCCGCCCCGCAGAGGCGGCTTTGTCAATCAAGGGATCGCACTCGTGGCCGATCTAATCTGCTCCCCGTCACCACCATGCCCGCGCATTACCGGCTGCAAATCTTCGCCAGCCGGCGTCCTCGGTCGGGTGAATAGTGGTGACTATTCACCCTCCCTGCGTCCTTGCCTGGCTCGATTTTCGCTCGGCAATGCACGAACCTGGTGATAACGGTGAGCAGAACGTTCGCGAAGTTCACCTTCTTCAAGATCGACCCTGCGTGGCAGCGCAGGGACGCCGAGCAGCGCGCGCAGGATAAACGGGAGTTCCGCGCCGCCTGCGAGGACTTCGCCCGCGAGCGCTCCCTGCGTGCCTACTCGACGGTCGGCACGCGAGGGGACACCGACCTGGTGCTGCTCGCCCAGAGCCCCACCCTCGATCAGATCCACACCTTCCACGTGGTGCTGGCGCAGAGCGGGCTCGCCCGTTGGGCCTCGATCCCGCACTCCTACCTCGCGATGACCAAGCGCTCGCCCTATTCCGAGGCCCAGGCTCGCGCCGAGATCTGCGTCTCGGAGCGCAACTACCTGTTCGTGTATCCGTTCTGGAAGAAGCGGGAGTGGTACCGGCTGCCGGCCGAGGAGCGCCAGCGGATCATGAGCGACCACATCGAGATCGGACGCGGCTACCCGCAGATCACGATCAACACCGCCTACTCCTTCGGCCTCGACGACCAGGAGTTCGTCGTCTCCTTCGAGGCGGACGAGCCCGGCGACTTCCTCGACCTCGTGCAGGAGCTGCGCTCCTCGGAGTCGAGCGCCTACACGCTTCGCGACACGCCGATCTTCACGTGCGTCGCGATGTCGGTCGCCAAGGCCCTCGACGCCCTCGACGGCGCCGCCACCGCCCGCCTAGAATCACTGCCGCCCGCGTACTCGTCTCCCGCTCGCTCGCACTCAAACGACTGGTCCTGATGCTCGCTCGCTCCCGACTCCGCCGCGGGCGGGTTGTCAACACCCTGGTCGCTGCAAATGCACATCGGCTCACCTGAAAACCCCATGCGGGTCGCGATCGTCGGCTCGGGCCCGGCCGGCTTCTACGCCGCGGAGCATCTGCTGCGCCGCGAGGACGTGACGGTCGAGGTCGACATGTTCGACCGTCTCCCCACCCCCTTCGGGCTCGTCCGCGGCGGGGTCGCGCCCGACCATCCGAAGATCAAATCGGTGATCCGGGTGTACGAGAAGACCGCCGCGCGCGGCGGGTTCCGCTTCTTCGGCAACGTCCACCTGGGACGCGACGTCTCCCCCGCCGAGCTCGCCGAGCGCTACCACGCGGTGATCTACGCCTACGGCGCAGAGACCGACCGCCACCTGGGCATCCCCGGGGAGGACCTGGCCGGAAGCGGCCCGGCGACCGCGTTCGTCGGCTGGTACAACGCTCACCCCGACTACGCCGACCTCGAGTTCGACCTCTCGTGCGAGCGCGCGGTGGTGATCGGGAACGGCAACGTGGCCGCCGACGTCACCCGGATGCTTGCCCTCACGCGCGAGGAGCTCGCCACCACCGACACGGCGGACCACGCGATCGAGGGGCTCGGCGAATGCAGGGTGCGCGAGATCGTCGTCCTGGGCAGGCGCGGACCCGTGCAGGCCGCGTTCACGAATCCCGAGCTCCGCGAGCTCGGCGAGATGGCCGACGCCGACATCCACGTCGACCCGGCGCAGCTCGACCTGGACGAGCTGAGCCGCGCCTACCTCGAGTCCGAGGCCGACATCACGGCGCGGAAGAACTTCGAGATCCTGTCCCAGTTCGCGAGCAGGGAGCCGGAGGGCAAGCCGCGGCGGATCGTGCTGCGCTTCCTTGCCTCGCCGGTCGAGATCCGGGGCGACGGCCGCGTCGAGCGCGTGGTCGTAGGGCGAAACGAGTTGTACCGCGACGAGACGGGCGCGATCCGCCCCCGCGACACGGGCGAGCGGGAGACGCTCGAGGCGGGCCTTGTGCTGCGCTCGATCGGCTACAAGGGAATCCCGGCCGAGGGAATTCCCTTCGACGAGCGCCGCGGCGTGATCCCCAACGAGGCCGGTCGCGTGATCGAGGACGGCGACCACCTCCGAGGCCAGTACGCGGTCGGCTGGATCAAGCGCGGGCCCACCGGGGTGATCGGGACGAACAAGAAGGATGCCCAGGACACCGTCGACAGAGTTTTCGAGGACCTCGAGGCCGGGCGGATGCACGATCCGCCCCACCCGGAGCCGGGGGCGATCGAGGCCCTGCTCCGGGAGCGCTGCGACCACGTCAGCTACAAGGGCTGGGAGGCGATCGATCGCGCCGAGGTCGAGCGCGGCGAGCCGCAGGGCCGCCCCCGGGTCAAGTTCTGCAGCATCGAGGAGATGGTCGCCCTCGCCTCGCGCGCGGCCGACCCGGTGGCCGGCTGACGCGGCTGCGCGGCGACGTAGAATCCGGTTCGTGGCGGTTGAGCTGGAGGAGGTTCACGAGCTGATCCTGGAGGCGTTGCCGGGCGCCGAGGTCGAGGTCTCGGACGACACCGGCGGGGGCGACCACCTCCGCGCCGTGGTGAGGGCGCCGCAGTTCGCCGACCTGAGCCGCGTCGAGCAGCACCGCCTCGTCAAGTCGGCGGTGCAGGAGCGGATGGACGACGGCTCGATCCACGCGCTGTCGGTGAAGACGACCCCGACCGCGCCGGGCGGCGCCTCGGGAGAGAGCGGCGGTTCCGAGGACGAGGCCGTAACCTCTGAGATGGAGGCCGAGAGCCCGCCCGACGAGGAGGACTGACGCGATGACCGACCCAGCGCTGAAGGACAAGCTCGAGGAGCTGATCCGCGACTACCCCGTGCTGCTGTTCATGAAGGGAACGCCTGAGGCGCCCCGCTGCGGGTTCTCGATGCGTGTGGTCGGGGTGCTCGACACGCTCGGTGTCGAGTACGGCGCAATCGACGTCCTCCCCGCCCTGGACCCGCTTCGCGAGGCGACCGGCGAGATCTCCGACTGGCGCACCTTCCCCCAGCTCTACGTCAACGGCGAGCTGGTCGGCGGCGCCGACATCGTCGAGGAGATGTTCGAGTCCGGCGAGCTCGCCGAGCTGCTCGAGGTCAAGCAGCCTGCCGAGGCCCAGGCCCCCGCGCCGAGCGCCAACGGCGAGCCCCCCGCGGGCCAGACCCCGCCGATGCAGATCGAGTAGTCGGCTCCAAGCGGCTCGGCAGAGCCGGCGAACGGCGGCAACGAGGGAGGCCCGTACCTAGCTGCACACTCGATGCCGGTCGGACAACGAGTGGTCATTTTGGGTCCCTATGGGGGCCCAAACTGACCACTCGCGAGCGTGGCGCGCCGAAACCAGCGTTAGGAACCCGGGCAGTGGGTTGGCGCGGAGCTAGACGCTCGCGGTCTGCTCGGCGGCGTCCTCGCGAACCTGGAACGAGGAGCCGCAGCCGCAGGCGGCGACGACGTTCGGGTTGTTGACCGCGAAACCGGCGCCCTGGAGGCCGTCCACGAAGTCGACCTCGGAGCCGAACACGAACTGCATGCTGGTCTTGTCCACGATCACCGAGACGCCGTTGTGCTCGAAGACGTGGTCGTCCTCGCGCGGCTTGTCGAAGGCGAGCGAGTACTGGAAGCCCGAGCAGCCGCCGCCGCGAACCGCGACTCGCAGCGCCTGGTCGGAAGCGTCCTCCTGGGCGGAGAGCAGCTCGTTGACCTTCTCGGTCGCCTTCTCGGTGAGGGTGATTGCTGTCTGCGGCTCAGTCATCGTCTTGAATTGTAGAGGGCGTGCGGTCGGTCCCGTAGCCGTGCGCGAGGTACTCCAGTATTCGCTTCGAGTCGTGGATCACCTCGTCGCCGTCGACCAGCACGGGAACGCGGTCCTGACCCGTCAGCTCCACGATCTCGGGACGGTCCCCCCGCCGGTACGGCACCCGCTCGGTCACGTGGTCGATCCCGAGCCTGCGCAGGCGGCGCGCGACCGCCCCGCAGGGGCAGAGCACGTTCGTGGGGGTCCGGCACCGGTACAGCACCACTCGGCGCCCGGCGGGCGGACCCTCCGAGCTCACCTGCCGAGCACCCTTCCGCCGAGTCGCAGCGCCTGGCCGGCGAGATCGAGCGGCAAGGTTGCAAGCTGCGTCCGCCCCACGCGGTCGCCGAGCCGCTCCATCTGCCACCGGACCGTCTCCTCGAGCGTCTCCTCGTGGGGGCGCGAGGTGAATCCCAGCTCCCGCTCGGCCTTGTCGCTCCGATACGTCCACCACTCCATCCCCGAGCGCACCTCGTCGGGCGAGGTCGGGACCGGGAGCCCGAGGCGCGTCAGGACCTCGACTCCCGCCAGGGTCAGCGAGCCCGGCAGGCGCAGCCGCGGCGGGGCGACCGCGGAGATCCGCGACAGGTCGGCGAACAGGCGATCGAGGGTGAAGTTCCGCGCTCCGAGGATGTAGCGCTCACCGGCCTTCCCTACCTCCTCGGCCAATAGGTGACCAGCGGCGACGTCGCGCACGTCGACGATGTTGAGCGCACCGTCCACGTAGGCGGGGATCTGGCGCAGCAGGAAGCGGCGGACCAGCTGGTTGGAGGTCCCGCCCCCCGGATCGTCGGGGCCGAGCACGAAGGTGGGATTGACGCACACCACCGAGAGTCCCTGCTCCGCGTGGCGGAACGCCTCCTGCTCGGCCTCGTGCTTGGAGTTGACGTAGCTGATCCCGAGCCGGCCGCCGGTGAAGGGCTGGCTCTCATCGGCCGCCCCGCCGCGCTTCGCCGGCCCGATCCCGCCCACGGAGGACGTGTGGACCACCCGCTGCACCCCCGCCCGCTTCGCCTCCTCGAGCACGTGGCGGGTCCCGGCGACGTTGACCTCGAACACGCGCTCGCGGTCGCGCGGGCGCATCGAGGTGATCCCCGCGACGTGGAACACGCGCTGCACCCCGTCCATCGCCTCGCGCACGGAGCCGCCGTCCACGACGTCGCCGCTCGCGCGCTCGAACTCGATCCCCGAGAGCGAGTCCAGCCGCGAAGTGGGACGCACGAGCAGCCGCAGGTCGTCGCCGCGCGCCGCCAGCGCCCGGACGAGGTGCGAGCCCAGGAAGCCGGTGCCGCCGGTGACGAGCGTCTTCCCCATCGCGCGGATGGTAGACGCGGCGAATGGTCCGACCGCGGGACTTGGGGAAGGTGATAGAACCGGGTGGGTGGAAGCGGCGTCCGGAGGCCCGGCACTCGTCTGCGATTCGACGACCTACCTGCCCAGCGAGGAGCTGCGCAGGCACGACGTCCACCTCGTCAGCCTGTACGTGTCGGTGGCGGGACGCCAGCAGGCCGAGCTGGAGATCACCGACTACGCCGAGTTCTACGACCGGCTGTGGGCAAGCGAGGAGGGCGCGACGACCTCACAGCCGTCGGTCGGCGACTTCGTCGCGGTCTACGACCCGCTGCTGGCCGCCGGGAGAGAGGTCGTCTCGATCCACATCTCGGCCGGCATCTCGGGCACCTACGAGGCGGCGATGCAGGCCCGCCAGCGGCTGATCGACGAGGGCCGCGGCGGGGAGCGGATCCACGTCTACGACAGCCGCACGGGCGCCGGGGGCATGGGCCTCGTCGCGCTCGGGGCCGCCGGGGCGATCGCGGCGGGGGGCGACGCCGAGGCCGCCATCGAGCGCGCGAAGGCGGCGTCGGAGAGCTTCAAGATGTGGTTCGCGGTCGAGACGCTCGAGTACCTGCGGCGCGGGGGGCGGATCGGCGCCGCCCGGGCGCTGCTCGGCTCGACGCTCAAGATCAAGCCCATCCTGACGCTCGACTACGAGATCACGCCGGTCGAGCGGGTGCGGACGTGGAAGCGGGCGATGGAGCGGCTCGTCGACCACATGCGTGAGCGCCACGCGGACGGCGCCGATGCGTGGGTGGTCCAGCACGTGCAGGACCCCGAGACCGCGGAGCGGGTGGTCGAGGAGTGTCGCGGGGTGTTCGGGTGCGATCCGCTCTTCGTCTCGGAGATCGGTCCCGTGCTCGGCGCCCACGTCGGGCCCGGGCTGATCGGGGTTGGCGGCGTGGCGCGCAGCGTTCTCGAATAGCGATCCGCCGACGCTAATCTGGGCCGGGACGGATGCCGGTATCGCGTGGAAGAGAAATCGCCGCACTGGCCCTGATCGTGATCATGGTCCTGGGCAGCCTCACGCTGTGGCTCGCCGTCCCCCTCGCGTGGCTGTGGGGCGCGTCGAGGGTCCACCAGTCGCTGGACCCGAGCTTCGGCTCATACCTGGCGATCGGGATCGGCATTCCCGCGACGATGCTCGTCCTGTTCATGCTCCTGCGGCGCGTCGACGCGGTCCACCGGGAGCTCACCGGAGCGGGCCGCGACGAGCGGCCGGTTCCCCCGCCGTGGCGGCGGAGCATGCGCGACGAGCGCAACATGCACGCCCCCACCTCCGCGCTCGACATCATCCTCGTCGCGACGGCGATCGCCGCGGGCCTCGTGCTCCTGATCTGGTTCGCGTTCTTCGCCGGCTCGTCGCTGCCGCAGTGAGATTTGGCCGCGGGCTTAGGAGCGGCGGCGGCGGCGCAGGGCGATGAAGCCGCCGACCAGGAAGCCGGCGACCGCGGCGCCGGCGACCAGCTCGGTGCGGTGCTCGCGGACCTGGCGGCGCCAGTCCGTCAGCTCGGTGACGCGCCTGCGAAGCAGCTCGACCGAGCCGGCGAGCTCGCCGCGGCGAACCTCGACGTCGCGGCGGATCTGGTCCGAGG
>JBOGZH010000366.1:0-9997 GCA_050697095.1 Solirubrobacterales bacterium | reverse complement strand
GCCCTCCTGGCCGCACTCCTTGAACCCGTAGTCCTGGGCGGCGGTGGTCAGCTCGGTGCGGGCGGTCGCCACCTCGGTGTCGAGCTCCGTGAGCGCGGTGGTGTCGTCGCGCTCGGCGGCGAGCTCCTGCCTGTCGAGCGTGTCGGCGAGCCCCTCGAAGGCGTCGATGAAGTCGTTGAGCGTGGTCTCGTCCTCGCTCGGCGCCCCCAGGCTGTCGATCTGGTCGAGCTCGCCCTCGACGATCTCCCGCTCCTGCGCGATCGCGGTCGAGGGATCGCCGGCGCTGGTCTCGGCGAGGCTCGCGATCGCGGCGTTCGCCTCCTCACAGATCTGGTCGGCCTCGTCGATGAACGCGTCCTTGCTGAGCTGATCGGCGGGTGCGGTGGTGGTCGGGACGGCCACGATCGGCGCGTCGTCGTCCCCCCCGCAGGCGACGATCACGATTGCGGGAACCGCGCCGATGAGCACGGCGAGCACGAGGTTCCTCAGCCTCATCGACGGCCTAGATTAGCGGGGCGCCAGGCCCCCGCCTGTGAAGGTGCGGGGCACTCGGGGCATCGGCGTGCGCGTCCGGAAGGGCCACTGGACCCTCACTGCGTACCGCGCCGCCGCGGCAGCGCCCCCTCCCTCCTCCAGCGCGAGTCCGCACGCGCCGGCCAGAGCAGCCAGAGGACGACGCCCGCGGCGCTGAGCAGCAGCCCGGCGGCGAGTCCCGGTCGCTCGCCGTAGCCCTTTCGCTCGGAGATCCAGGAGGCGGCGATCGCGGAGGCGAGCCACAGGTAGGTGAGCCACAGGGCCGTCGCGCCGATCAGGGCGAGGATCGTCATGTCCCCAGGTACGCGTCCTGGACGTCGGGATTCCTGCGCAGGGCAGAGGACTCCCCAGCGAGCACGACCCGGCCGCTCTCCAGCACATACCCGCGTTGGGACACCTCGAGCGCATAGTTCGCGTTCTGCTCGACGAGCAGGATCGTCGTCCCCGAGCGGCTGATCTCGGCGATCGTCTCGTAGATCCGCTCGACCAGGTTTGGGGCGATCCCCATCGAGGGCTCGTCGAGCAGCAACAGCCTCGGACGCGCCATCAACGCCCGCCCGATCGCGAGCATCTGCTGCTCGCCGCCGGACATCGTTCCTGCCTTCTGGCCCTCGCGCTCGCGGAGGCGGGGGAAGAGCCCGAAGGCACGCTCGATGTCGCGGGGGACGTCGGTGTCGCGGCGCCGATACGCCCCCAGCTCGAGGTTCTCTCGCGCGGTCATTCGGGGGAAGCAGCGCCGCCCCTCGGGCGCGTGCGAGATGCCGAGGGCCACGATCCGGCTCGGCGACGTCGCGCCGATCTCGACCCCGTCGAGGCGGATCGCGCCACTGCGCGGGGGAGTGAGCCCCGAGATCGAGCGCAGCGTGGTCGACTTGCCGGCGCCGTTGGAGCCGATCATCGTCACCACCTCACCGGCCTCGACCTCGAGCGAGACCCCGCGCAGCGCCTCGATGCCCCCGTAGAAGGTGTGGATGTCCTCGACCTCGAGCAGCGCCATCGTCAGCCCTGGCCCTTCCCGCCCCCGAGTCCGAGGTAGGCCTCGATCACCTGGGGATCCCGGCGAACCTGCTCGGGCGCGCCCTCCGCGATCTTGACCCCGTGGTCGAGCACGGTGATCCGCTCGGAGATGCCCATCACGACCTTCATGTCGTGCTCGATCAGCAGCACCGTGAGTCGCCGCTCGTCGCGCAGCTTGTGCACGAACGCGCTCAGCGCCTCCGACTCGCGCGGGTTCATGCCGGCCGTCGGCTCGTCGAGCAGCAGCACCGAGGGATCCGAAGCGAGCGCCCGCGCGATCTCGACCCGGCGCTGGTCGCCGTAGGAGAGGCTCGCCGCGGTTCGGTCGGCAAGCCGCTCGGACAGCCCGACGTAGGAGAGCGTCTCGCGGGCGTGCTCGCGTACGCGTCGCTCCTCCGCGCCTACCCACGGCGGGCGCAGGATCGAGCCGAAGAGGCCCGCACGCATCCGCGAGTGCTGGCCGATCATCACGTTCTCGAGCGCCGACATGGTCGGGAACAGGCGGATGTTCTGGAAGGTCCGCGCGATCCCCATCGCCATGATCCGGTCGGGCCGTGCGCGCGAGATGTCGTGGGCGCCGAACGTGATCCGTCCGGCGCTCGGCCGGTAGAGCCCGGTGAGCATGTTGAACAGCGTCGTCTTCCCGGCGCCGTTGGGACCGATCACCGAGGCGATCGCCCCCTCGGCGAGCGCGAAGTCGACGCCGTCCACGGCGACGAGCCCGCCGAAGCGCTTGCTGACTCCCTCGGTGGCGATCAGCGCGGCGGTCAGGGAACGCTCCCCTCGTGGATCTCGACGTCGGTTCCGGCACCGGCCCTGTCCCCGGCGCCCACACCATGCATCTCGAGTCTTCGCCGCCGTTCCGGCAGCAGCCCCTCCGGCCTCAGCACCATCACGATCACGAGCAGGAAGCCGAAGATCGCGTAGCTGAGCTGGGTGAGGTCGAAGTCGAGCCCGACATCGTGGGGGAGCGCGTTCAGCACGTCCGGAATCAGGTAGGTGTTGACGAACGAGAGCGCGACCGCTCCCAGCACGACCCCCCAGATCGAGCCGAGCCCGCCGATGATCACCATCGCCAGCACGAAGATCGAGAACGAGAACTGGAACTGGTCGGCGTTGACCGTGTTCAGGTACGAGCCGAGGAAGGCGCCGGCGACGCCGCCGAAGGCCGCCCCGGTGCCGTACGCGAGCAGCTTGGTGCGCACGATCGGGATCCCGGCGCTGGCGGCGGCAACCTCGTCCTCGCGAAGCGCGACCCACGCCCGCCCGAGGCGCGAGTCCCGCAGGCGGATGTTGACGAAGAGGACGATCAGCGCGAGCGCGAGCGCAACGAAGTACCAGGAGCGCAGGTCGAGCGAGGTGAGCGGATCGAGGAACGGGAGGTCGATCTTGTCGACCGGGGTGATCCCCTGCTTGCCGCGGGTCAGTCCCGCATCCCCCAGCTCGGGGATCACGGGGAGCTTCGCCACGGTGGCGTCCCAGACCCCGCCGATCCTGATCTGGTCGCCGTTGATCGCGATCCGTCCGATGATCTCGCCGAAGGCGAGCGTGACGATCGCGATGTAGTCCCCCCGCAGCCGCAGGGTCGGCAGCCCGATCGCGATCCCCGCGATCGTCGTGAAGGCGACCGCGACGAGGACCACGATGAGGAAGTTGAGGTGCACGCCGGGGAGCTCGGAGGCCGGCGGGCCGACGAGAGCGGCGAAGCCCTCGCCCCCGTTGGCGCCCGAGAAGAAGTTGGAGCCGAGCCAGCCCATCGTGTAGGCGCCGATCGCGAAGAAGGCGACGTAGCCGAGGTCGAGCAGTCCCGCGAAGCCGACGATGATGTTGAGCCCGAGCGCCATCACCACGAAGGCGAGCGCAAGCACCGCGTCGTCGATGAACGGGCTGCCGGTTTCGAACAGGAACGGCAGCCCGACCGCGAAGGCGATCAGGGCGGCGGCCAGATAGCGATCGCCGGGGAGTGGGAGGTCTCGGAGCGGCCTCATCCGGCCTGCCTTGTCTCCTCGCCGAGCAGTCCGCGCGGCCGCACGACCATGATCAGGACGAGATAGCCGAAGACGATGGCCGGGGTCCACTCGGTGCCGATCCGGTTGTCGGCGATCTGCTGGATGCAGCCGATCACGAGCCCGCCGAGGACCGCGCCTTGGAGGTTGCCGATCCCGCCCATGACCGCCGCCGTGAACGCGATCAGGCCGGCGGTGAATCCCTGGAAGAACCACACCGTGGTCTGGTAGAGCGCGTAGATCAGGCCGGCGGCGCCGGCGAGCAGGCCGCCGACCAGGAAGGTGAGCGAGATCGTCGTGTCGACGTTGATGCCCATCAGGCGCGCCGCGTCGGGATCCTGGGCGGTCGCGCGCATCGCCTTGCCGAGGCGGGTGCGGGCGATGAAGACCGTCAGCACGAGGACCAGCGGCGCCGTCGCAAGGATCGCCAGCGCGTCGCCGTTGGTGATCTCGATGCCGCCGAGCGCTAGCAGCACGTCCTGGGAGCCGATCAGGTCGGGGACGGTCTGCTGCGAGCCCCCGATCCACAGCAGCCCGACGTTCTGGAGGATGAAGGAGAACCCGACCGCCGTGATCAGGGGGGCGAGCCTGGGCGCGTCGCGCAGCGGGCGGTAGCCGGCTCGCTCGATCATCACGTTGAGGCTGCCGCTGGCCGCGGCGGCGACCACCAGCGTCACGAGCAGCCCCGCGATTAGGAGCGGCGCGACGGTGGCGAGGCCGAGACCAAGCGTCCCCCAGAGGGCGAAGGCGACCAACGAGCCGATCATGAACACGTCGCCGTGGGCGAAGTTGATCAGCTCGATGATCCCGTAGACCATCGTGTAGCCGAGCGCGACCAGCGCCCAGATCGCTCCGTTCGAGAGTCCGTCGACGAGGTTGTTGCCGAGCCGCGTGAGGCTGCCGGTGGTGCTCAGGTCGTGGATGCCGAACGCGACCGGCATCGCCAGAAGGAGCGCGATCAGGGTCAGCGCCGAAGCGCGGGACCCCGTCGGTGCGAGCGCCCGCAGGCGCGCGAGGGGGGCTTCGAGCCCGGCCGGAAGCACCGGTGGGCTCAAGCGCGCGCCACCGCGGATCGCACGCCGGCTCCGCCGCTACCCGGTCGTGATCTTGCGATCGAAGGCGAACTCGCCGCCCTTGATCGTGAACACCCCGTAGTCGGTCAGCGTCGTGTCGCCATCCTCGTCGATCGAGTAAGTGCCGAGGATCGAGTCGCGATCCTCGGTCGCGAACATGGCCTCGATCACGGACGCCCGGTCGGTCGGGTCCTCGGCGCGCTCGAGCACCTCGAGGATCAGCTGACCGGCCTCGTACCCGTAGATCGCGAACGGCTCGGCCTGACCGTACTCGGCCTCGTACGCCTTGTAGAACTCCGCGCCCTCGGCGCCATAGTCGCGCTCGGAGAGGGTTGGGATGGTCACCTTGGTGGCGGCCGCGACCTCGTCGGGCAAGCCGCCCGAGAAGTCGGAGTCGCCGACGCCGTCGTCGCCGTACAGCTTCACCCGGGGGATCGCGGCGGCAACGTCCTTGTACAGCTGCACCGCGTTCGAGGCGGTGATGCCGCCGAAGAAGAAGCAGTCGACGTCCTGGCCGGCGAGGTCCTCGGCCGCCGCCCGGTAGTTGGCCGCCTTGGTATCGATGCCGCCGGCGTTGATCACCTCGTAGTCGAGCTCCTCGGCGGCCAGCTCGACGTTGGACGCGAGGCCGTCGCCGTAGACCTCGTTGTCGTGAAGGACGCCGACCACCGTGCACCCGTCCTCGTCCATCAGCGACGCCAAGGTGGCACCCTGGACCGTGTCCTTGGGGACGATCCGCGCGTAGTTGCGCTCGCCCGTCGGGTAGTAGATCTCGGGCTCGCCGGCCTCGGTGTCGGCACCGGGCGCGTCGGAGGTGAGCCCGACCGCGGTGTTCCCCGGTGAGAGCATCGCCAGGCCGGCCTCGTTGAGGATCGGGATCGAGATCGCCGCGGCGCCCGAGTTGTAGGTGCCCAGGTAGGCGACCGCGGACTCGTCCTGCGCCGCCCTCTTCGCGTTGGCCGACTCGGCCTCCGGCGTCCACTGTCCGGCTTGGGCGGTAGCGTCGTCGAGCGGTTTGAAGTCGATCGCCACGCCGCCCGCCTCGTTGCCGGCCTGGTCGAGCGCGAGCTCGACCCCGTTCTGGAGCGCTTCCCCGGTGGGCCGTGAGGCGCCCTGCAGGGGAAAGCTGGAGTAGATCGTCACCGAGCCGTCGGCGGTCGCCGCGGAGCCGTCACCCTCCTCCTCGTCATCGCCGCAGGCGGCGACGCCCAGCGACAGCACCGCCGCCAGGCAACCGCCGAGGAAGAGATTGCGCGTTCGTATCGACATCAGTCTCCTTCTGAGAGGTCTTCGGTTTCTCGAGCCGACAGGCCGCGTTCCTGTCTCCCTGCCTGCTCGACCTCAGCCTGGTGGTCTCGCCAATCCTGCCCTATCACGGCCCGCGCGTCAATGGGCCTGGGTCGCGTAGGCGGCCGGACCTGGGTCGATCCGCCGTGCGGCGCCGACCCCCGCGACCCTGGCATCGGGTTTCGAGGTCGCCGGGGTGGCCGGCGACGCCGACGACCTGCGGCGCAAGGTGCGAGCGCACAAGCCCGAGGTCGTCGCGGTGATGGTCGCGCTGAGCGGGCCCCTGCGACAAGACCTCCCGGAGCGTGCATGCGAGGGGAATCCCCGTCCGTGTGGCTATCCTGCCGGCCTGCCTCTGGGGGATCGGAATCCCTGGGAACCGCGCCGATGGGCAGGGCGAGCGCGCGGGTCCTCAGCCCCATCGTCGGCCTGGATTAGCGGGGCCTGAGGCCGCCCCACGCAGGAATGGTCACGCGGTTTCGGCGTCCGCAGGCACGCGCCGCCGGTGCCCGTTCCTGCCTCCGTAGGTGTCGGTCTGGCTGTGGCAGTTGGCGCAGAGGAAACGGAGATTTTCGAGGCGGTTATCGGTCCCGTCGCCGTTCACGTGGTGAAGCTGCAGGTTCAGCGGCTTCCGTTGCCACTCAGTGATGCCGCATTGCTCACATCGGTTCTGCTTCAAACCCTCGGCAAGCAGGCGACCCTTCAGATGCGTCCGATTCGTCCGTCGTCCGACGACGAGCAATGCGTCGAGGGGAAGCAGACGGGAGCGAGGCGTGATGTCACCTCGCCTCACAGCGTCAGCCCACGCCTGCGAGGAAAAACCAAACCGCCTCCTGCATTCACGCATCGCCACGCCGGACTCGTACACACCCCTGATCTCGCCCCAATCGAAGCGGCGAGCGAACTCTCGCCGCGACGGAACGCCGAGCTTTCGAGCGTGGTAACACACGGTCGGCTTCGAGACACCGAGCTTCCGCGCGATCTCGGCAATCCCGAGACCTTGGTCGAGCAGGTTGGCAACCGCCCTACGACGCTCGCCGGGAGGGCGCTGCGTAGTTCGCGGCCGCGGAGTGATCTCCCCCCGGCATATCGCCGCTGTCCAGGTGGCGTCGGAGAAACCGAACCGGCGCTTGCATTCCTCGGCACTGTGGCCGGCGTCGTAGAAAGTCCTGACGGTTTCCCAATCGTGGATCTTCGGCCCTCGTTGCCGAGCCGGAAAGCCAACCCGAGCGGCGATGCGGGAAACCGCCTCACGCGAGATTTTCGAGTCGCCGGCCAATTTCGACCTTCGTAATCCTCTGCTCAAGCAGCCGACGAACTTTCCGATCCCGGTCATCCATCGAACAAATGTTCGCATTCAAACCGGACGGAACCGCAGAAACGAAGCGGAGCAAAAGATTGCCCGCTCCTCAAACTCCGGGGCGAGGACTCGAACCTCGGTCTCCGGCTCCAGAGGCCGGCGTCTTTCCCGCTAGACGACCCCGGACGGTCCCTCAACGATAACGGCCCGGCCCTGAGGATTGACACGACTCAAAGGATCGGCCACGATGAGTGCGTCGGCATGGACGTCGATCTCAGATCCCCCGGGTCCAGGCTCGAAGGCGCCGGCACCGCGATCGAGATCCATCCGTCCACGGGCGTCGCGGGCGAACCGTTGGGGACGATCAAGAAGGGGAAATGCAGGCTCAAGGGCACGAACCCGAACAAGATCCTCCTCGCCGGCGGGAAGTCGACCGACGGCGCCTTCGTCCTCAACGTGCAGGTCCGCGAATGGTAGGGCTTTCGCCACGAGTATCCGCTCTTTTCGGGACCGACCTGGCGGCCAACTTCACCATCGTGGGAGGGGGTGCGACCTACAGCGACATCTTCTCGATACCCGGTACCCCGCCCGGTGTCGTCGGCGGAGGAGCGATCGCGTTCGAGAAGAAGGGAAAGGTGATGTCGCTCGGCTTCAGGTCGACGCCGAATCAGGACTTCTCGCAGGGCGTGACGGTCTTCGGCACGATGAAGTGCAAGGACAAGAAGAGGTAGCGCTCAGCCTACGGCGTCGAGATCGCTGTCGGCGTCAGCCAGCACGTCTCGCTGACCCGACACGTCCGCGCCCGACTCGATCAGCCGGCGGGCGTGCATGAGGTCGTCCGAGCGGCCGACGGTCAGCGCCGCGGAGAGCCTGCCGCCGTCGAGGTACCAGGCGGTGAACTCGCCCCCGTCGCGGTCCCCGCGCCACACGATCTCGTCCCACTTCTCCGCCGGGCCCACGTACTCGAGGCTCGTCCAATCCGCCAGATCGCTGAAGAAGTACGGCACCACCCGGTAGGGCTCCTGCTCCCCGAGCATCGCCTTCGCCGCGTACTGGCCCTGCTGTAGCGCCACGTCCCAGTGCTCCACCCGCAGGCGCCGCCCGTGCACGGCGCTCTGGTACGAGCACAGGTCGCCCGCCGCGTAGATTCCCTCCACCGACGTCTGCAGGCGCTCGTCGCACACGATCCCGTCGTCCACCTCGATCCCCGCCTTCCCCGCCAGGCGCACGTCCGGGTGCACGCCCGCGCCGACCACGACGACCTCGCCCTCGATCTCCTTCCCCGACTTCGTCCTCACCGCGCTCACCCTGCCGTCCCCCACGAATGCCTCCAGCGCCTCCCCCCCGACCAGCTCGACGCCGTTCGAGCCCAACACATCGTGGAAATACCGCCCCACCTCCTCCCCGAACGCCCGCGAGGTCGCCACCTCCTCCATCATCACGATCGTGCACCGCTTCCCCTTCACGGTCAGCGACGCCGCCACCTCGGTCCCGATGAAGCTCCCCCCGATCAGGATCACATGCTCGGCGCTCTCCGCGTCCTCCTGAATCTCGTCCGACGTCTTGAACGTGCGCAGGTAGTGGATCCCCTCCAGCTCGGTCCCGTCGACGCGGAGGATGTTCACGTCGGCGCCCGTCGCGACCAGGGCCTGCTTGAACGAGATCTCCTCCTTCGTCTGCAGCTTCGCCACCCGCTCGCCGGCGTCCAGCGACATCACGTTGGTCCCCGTCAGCAGCTCGACCCCGTTCTCCCCGTACCAGGCGGGCGGATGCACGTAGGCGTCCTCGGTCGAGGCCTCCGCGCGCATGTACTCCTTCGACAGCGGGGGGCGCTCGTACGGCGGGTGCGGCTCGCGCCCCACCAGGAGCACCTCCCCGTCGGTGCCCTGCTTGCGCAGCTCGGCGGCGCAGTGCGCGCCCGCCATCCCGCCCCCGATGATCAGGAACTCGACCTCGCGCTGCGCGTTCACGCCTACTCCACCGCCCCGTCGGAGCCGAAGAACGCCTTCAGGTCCTCCTCGACGCCGGGGTCGAGCACCGCGAGCACCTCGTCGCCCGCCTCAAGCACCGTGTCCGGGCCGGGCACGAACCCTCGCCCCTCGCGAAGCACGGAGATCAGCAGCGTGCCCTCGGGCATCTCCAGATCCCCCACCCTGCGCCCCGCCACCTTCGAGTCCGACGCAAGCAGCATCTCGATGATCTCCAGGCGCTCCTCCGGGAGGTCGAGCAGGTGGACCAGCCCGTACTCCGGCACCTCGTGCTCGATCAGGCGCAGGATCAGGTCCGTGGCCGACACGAACGGCTTGATCCCCAGGAGCTCGAACCACTCCCGGTTGCGCGGGTTGTTGACGCGGGCGATGATCCGGTCGACGAGGTACTTCTCCTTCGCCACCTGGCAGATCAGCATGTTGTCCTCGTCGTCGCCGGTCACCGCGATCACCATTTCGGCGCGCGAGATTCCGGCGCGCTCCAGCACCCACAGCTCGGTCGCGTCGCCGTACTGGATGTTGTGCTCGAGCTCCTGCTCGACCGTCAGGTACCGGTCCCTGCTCCCCTCGATCAGGGTCACCTCGTGGCCCTTCTCGAGCAGCTCCCGGGCGAGGTTCCACCCCACCTTCCCGGCGCCGACGATGATGACGTACATCGGCTCCGCGGTCATTAGATGACTGACTCCATGGCCGCGTGCGCCTGGGGGCGCGAGCCGCCGAGCAGGACGAGGACGCAGGGCGCGAAGTGTGCTGTCAGCAGACGAGCGCCCGAGGACGAAGAGATGCGACGGC
>JBOGZH010000365.1:0-4706 GCA_050697095.1 Solirubrobacterales bacterium | reverse complement strand
GACGCCGAGGTCGTCGGCGACGAGCCGTGCGTGATGCTCGACTTCGGCGAGTTCGGGGATTACGCGAAGCGCGCGTAGTCGCCGGCCGATCGCCTCACGGGCGGCCTTCGGTCCTCAGTCCGCGAGTCGTCGGACGACGCGTTTCAATGTCGCCTCGACGTGCTCCGGCTCGAAGACGACCTGAGCACGGGAGAACCGCAACGGGACGCGGCCGGCGGCGGCGTGCGCCTGATCGCGGCGTCTGTCTGCGGCCTGTTCCGCTGCCGTACGGTGGTAACGAAGTCCATCGGTTTCCACGACTAGCCCCAGATCTGGCCAATAGAAGTCGACTCTGAATCCGTCGAGGTGTTGCTGCGTCGGCGGCAGCGGCAAGCCCGCGCGACGAGCTATCGGCAGGAACCGCCGCTCGAGCGATGAGTCGGTCAAGGCGAAGGTGTAGCTGTCGAGCAGATCGCGCAGGATCGCCGTGCCAGGTTCGCGGGGGCGCTGGTCGAGCGCGCGCCGGAGAGCCTCCGGATTCGTCAGCTGGAGCTTGTCGGCGTCGTTCACAGCCGCTTCCAACGTTTCCCTGCTCGTGCATGTCGCGATGTCGATAAGAGTGCGAACCGGCCTCGTCACCGGGATTCCGTGGCGAGTCGTGATCTCATCGGACCCCAGACGCACCCGACGGTGCGCAACGATCCCACGCGATCGAGGACGCCGACCGATCGGCACCGAGATCTCGATCGCGGCCGGCTGGGGGACGCGGATCCCCCATAGCCGGGCGGCCGTGCGATGGCTGAGAACCGCGTCGGGTCCGGCGCTGAGAACGGCGGCCATCCAGAGACGGTGCCGAGAGAGCCATGGACGCCCGAGCGCGTAGACGCCGGGCCATGGTGTCGGGTGAAGACGACCGCGGGCTCTGCGGTGCTGGATTGCCTGCGAGTGAAACCCGAGTGCCAGAAGCTGCTTGCGACTCACCACACCGTGCTGGCGCTCCGCGAGCGCCCACGCCTGCCGAGCGGACGACCGGACACTTTTTGACCCCACGAACGAGAAAAGCGTCCACCCCTGCGCATTTCGCCCCCCAAAGTCAGTTGAGCAGACCCACCTGGCGCAGGATCGAGACCGAGTCCGAGTAGACCTCCTTGCGCTTCAGGAGGCCGTCCTCGAACGGCATCACGTCGACGCCTCGCCACTCGACGCGCTTCCCCGTCGGCTCGGCCTCGAGCTCGCCGCGGCGCATCGCGTTCGCGTGCGTCGCCGTGGCCGTCCACTCCTGGACCACCAGGCCGTCTCGCACGTAGGTGCGGCGCGACTCGAAGTTGATGTCGGGCCACGTCTCGAAGATCGACCCGATGTGCTCGCGGACCGCCTCCCCCTCGGCCGACTCCCCGGCGGTGTGGTTCTCGAACACCATGCCCGGCGCGTGCATTGCCATGATCGCGTCGAGGTCGTGCGCGTTCCACGCCTCGTTGTAGCGCGCGATCGTCTCCTCCAGCACAGCGGGTGAGTCCTTGTCGCTCAACGTCGTTCCCTTCGCTATTTGCGAGTTTCTGCCGGCGAAACGCCCGGGGGCTGCCGCCCGGGGGCCGACTATAATGCTCGCTCCGTCGGTCCAACCCGTCGCGCGCCCGCTCGAAGAAGGCGCGGAACCCGGGAGGTCACATGACAGCTCGCTCGCCCCGCTACTCGCCCGAGCGCCCCTACCGCCCTCGCGTCTCCCCGCCGAGCGTCGAGGACCGCGACGCGTGCGCGCTGTACGCGGCGGTCCGCAAGGACGGCACCCCGAGCCGGGAGCTCGTGGGCGCCGCGCTCGAGTCGCTGCAGAAGATGCTCCACCGGGCAGGGAACGTCGACGGCGAGGGCGACGGGTGCGGGATCCTCGTTGACATCCCCCGCGCGATCTGGGCGGAGGAGGTCCGCTCCGGCGGCCACAACCCCGCGCTCGCGCTCGACCCCGCGTTCGCCGTCGGGCACATCTTCATCGAGCGCACCGCCGACCTCGAGCGCACCCGCCACGATGCCCGCGAGATCCTCGGGCGCGGCGGCTTCCGGATCCTCGCGGAGCGGGTGGGCGCGGTCGACTCCGCCGCGCTGGCGCCGACCGCACGCGAGGAGGAGCCGCACTTCTGGCAGGTCTGCGGGCTCGTCGCCGACGCCGAGCATCGCGACCGGGTGCTGTTCGACCTCCTCGTCGAGCTGGAGCAGAAGCTCGGCTTCCACATCCCCTCGCTCTCCCCGAGCACGTGCGTGTACAAGGTGATGGGCGCCCCGAAGGTGCTGGGCGCGTACTACCCGGACCTCGCCGATGAGCGGTTCGAGACCGTCGGATGCTTCGGCCACAACCGCTACTCGACCAACACCTGGCCGTCGTTTCGACGCGTTCAGCCGTTCTCGGTCCTCGGGCACAACGGTGAGATCAATACGATCGAGCAGCTGCGGCAGGAGGTCCGGATGCTCGACGTGCCGATCGAGCCCGGGTGCTCGGACTCCCAGGACCTGAACCGGGCGATCGAGGCGTTGGTCGGGCGCGAGGGGATGAGCCTCGTGGAGGCGATGGAGGTGGTGGTGCCGCCGATCGTGGACGAGATCCGCAGCCTCCCGGAAGAGCTGCACGGCTTCTACATGTACCTGCGGCAGACCATGGGGCCGTTCGCGCAGGGCCCGGTGGCGCTGATCTCCCGCCACCACGACGAGTGCGTGTTCTCCGCCGACGCGCTCGGTCTGCGCCCGCTGTGGCAGCTGGAGACGCACGAGGACTTCGTGTTCAGCTCCGAGCCGGGCGTCGTCTCGGTGCACGACCTGGAGTCCGAGCCGAAGCCGCTGGCGCCGGGTGAGAAGGCGATGGTCTCGATCGACCGCGAGCGCCGCGCGGCGACGCTGCATCCGCACGACAAGCTGCTGCGCGTCGTCCACCGCCGCTGGGCGGAACGAACAGGAGCCTCGGAGTACGGCGCGTTCGCGCGCGCCCTGGAGACCGGCGGCCCGCTCGAGGGCGCCGAGATCCCCGGGTACACGAGCGCCGGGCCGTCGGAGCCGGTGAAGGTCGAGGAGGGCCTGCTGGCCGGATTCGGATGGCTGCGCGAGGACTCCAAGCTCGTCCAGCAGATGGCGTCGAACGGCGCCGAGCCGATCGGCTCGCTCGGTTACGACGGGCCGCTCGCGGCCCTGTCGCCGGAGCGCCAGAACCTCGCCGACTACTTCAAAGAGACGGTCGCTGTCGTCACCAACCCGGCGATCGATCGCGAGCGCGAGATCGAGCATTTCTCGACCCGAGCCGTGTTCGGCCGGCGCCCCTCCGCGCACGATCCCTCCGACACGCTCACGATCGAGACATCGTTCCCGGTGCTGCTCGGCGGCCACCACGACCTCGCGCCGCTCTCCGACGAGACCTACCGGGAGATCGCCCGGGAGCACCAGACCTACCTGCTCGAGGACCTGTGGGAGGAGTTCCGCGGGCGTGCGGGTGCGATCGACATCTCGTTGCTCGAGTCGGAGACGACCAGGGGCGCCGTGGAGCGGATCAAGCAGGAGGCCGTGAAGGCGGTCCGCGACGGCGCGGAGCTGCTCGTGCTCACCGACCGCACCGTGTATGACGGCGAGCGCCGCTACATCGATCCCCATCTCGCGATCTCGGCGATCGACCAGGCGCTTAAGCAGTTCCGGGTCGAGCCGGGGGAGGAGAACCTGCGCCGGCGGTGCTCGATCGTCCTGCGCTCGGCCGCCCTGCGAAACGTCCACGACGTGGTCCTCGCCCTCGGCCTCGGGGCGAACGGCGTCTGCCCCTACGTGATGGTCGAGGTGATCTGCGTCGACGACTACAAGCAGGACGTCGACCACATCTGCAGCGCGCTGCGCAAGGGGATCGAGAAGGTGATCTCGACGATCGGGATCCACGAGGTGCGCGGCTACGCGCGCCAGTTCTCCTCGATCGGCGTCAAGCCCGAGCTCGCGGAGATCTTCCAGACCGAGCACTACTGTGCCTCGGAGCGCGGCGGGGTCGGGTTCTCCGAGCTCGACGCGGACGCCGACGAGCGCCACAAGATCCTGCGGGATCCCGACGGCGGCAAGCCGGCGAAGACGTTCCGGTTCTACCCCAAGGTCTACAAGGCCGCCGTCGCGGCGTCCAACGGCAGCGGCTCCTACGAGGCGTACTCCGAGAAGGTCCGCGAGCTGGAGGCCGCCAACCCGATCTCGATGCGCCACGTGATGAAGTTGCGCTCCGATCGCGACCCGATCTCACCGGCCGGCGTCGATACGGGGGTGGGGAACCACGACTACCCGATCGTGATCTCCTCGATGAGCTTCGGCTCGCAGTCGGAGCCGGCCTTCCGAGCCTACGCGGAGGCGGCGAAGGCGATCAACATCCTGTGCATCAACGGGGAGGGCGGGGAGATCCCCGACATGTTCGGCGACTACCGCAAGTGGCGCGGCCAGCAGGTCGCCTCCGGTCGCTTCGGGGTCTCGGCCGAGATGCTCAATTCCTCCTACGTGGCCGAGATCAAGATCGGCCAGGGCGCGAAGCCAGGAGAGGGAGGCCACCTCCCGGGGAAGAAGGTCTCGGAGAAGGTCGCGGCGGCGCGAAACGCATCGCCGGGCACCGACCTGATCTCGCCGTCCAACAACCACGACCTCTACTCGATCGAGGACCTCGCGGAGCTGATCGACGAGCTGAAGACCGTGAACCCGGACGTGCGGGTCTCGGTCAAGGTCCCGGTGGTGCC
>JBOGZH010000364.1:0-7902 GCA_050697095.1 Solirubrobacterales bacterium | reverse complement strand
GCCGAGGAACCACATCGCGCGCTGCTTGGGCCGTGGTGCGGTGACCGAGCCGCGCGGCGAGACCGCGAACGCGGCCCCGCTCCGCCCCGCATGGTCGAAGTAGGGTGCGAGGATCGTGACGCCGCTGGAGCGCGACACACGGAGCAGTTCCGAGCGCGCGCCGGCGCGCTCGCGCAGGTCGACGAACGCAACCGCCTCCGGCCACACGACGAGCTCGGCGCCGTCTCGTGCCGCGCGCCGCGTCAACCCGCCGAGGTCGCGGATCAGATCGCGGGCGGCGAGGTTGAACGTTCCCTCGTCCCAGTACCGGAGCCGCCCCGGCTCGGTCTCGTCCTCGGCCGTGTCGTAGCCGGGCTGGATCGCGGCGACGGTCACCGGCCTGCCCTCCGGCTCGTCCTCCTCGACGGCCGCCCCGAGCACGAGCGCGGCGGCGATCGCGATCGCCGGAGCGAGCGCCGGAAGCGGGCGGCGCCGCACCACGGCGAGCGCGAGCCCGTAGTTGAAGGCGACGATCGCGAGCGTCACGAGCCACGGCCCGCCCAGCGCGGCGAGCTCGGATGCGGGGGTGTCGAGCTGGGTGAGGAACAGCGGGCCCCACGAGCCGCCCGGCTCGAGCTTCGCGCGCAGGAGGTCGAGCCCGGTCCACGCGAAGGCGGGGACGAGAACGACGGCCAGCGGGTAGAGCCGCGGGCCGAGCAGATCGGCGCCCCACGGCTGTCCGAACCGCAGCGCGTAGAGGAGAAGGCCGAAGAGCGGAATCGCCACAAGCGCGACCGCCAGCACCGGCGAGCCGCCGATCAGCACCCCGAACGGAGCGTCGCCCCACTGACCTTCGGCGAGGCCGAAGGGAAGCGCGGGGACGAGCAGCAGCTCCAGGTAGGCGACGTAGGCGAGCGGGACCGCGAGCCGCGCCGCGCGCGTCCGGGGCGCCGACAGGACGATCACCGCGACCGGAACCAGCGCGATCCAGGCGAGCCATCCCGCGCCAAGGGTCGGGCTCGCCGCCCACATCAGGAGCGCGCTGAGAAACGCCGTGCCGATCGCCAGCCTGGTCATGGCTACCATCATTGTGAGTGAGCACACCCCACGAACGGAGGCGAGCGGTGGAAGGCACGACGGAGAAGGCGACGTTCGGAGCGGGCTGCTTCTGGCAGCCGGAGGCGGAGCTCAAGGAGCTGCCGGGGGTGGTCGACACGCAGGTCGGCTACGAGGGCGGCCACGTCGACAACCCGACCTACGAGCAGGTGTGCAGCGGGACGACGGGGCACGCCGAGGTGACCCAGGTCGAGTTCGACCCGGAGCAGATCTCCTACGGGGAGCTGCTGCAGAGGTTCTGGGAGATGCACGACCCGACGCAGGTCAACCGCCAGGGTCCGGATGTCGGCGATCAGTACCGGTCGGTGATCTTCTTCCATACCCCGGAGCAGGAGGCTGCGGCGAAGGCGTCCAAGGAGCGTGTCCAGGGGCGCTACCGCAAGCCGATCGCGACGTCGGTCGAGCCGGCGACGGGGTTCTGGCGGGCCGAGGAGTACCACCAGTGCTACCTCGAGAAGCGCGGTCAGCAGGGCGGGCTCGCGGGCATGATGCGCTCCGTGCTCGGCTCGTAGCGCCCACTCCCGCACAGCGGGACCTCGTCCGCGTCGTCGAGTCCGCGGGCGTCGAGGACGCGCGGCTGCTCGACGCGTTCCGCCACGTCCCGCGCGCCGGCTACGTCCCGCCGGAGCTGGTCCGCCGCGCCTACGCTGACGAGCCGCTTCCGATCCCGCACGATCAGGTGACGACGCAGCCCTCGCTGATCGCGAGGATGGTCGAGGCGCTGGCGCTGAGCGGCGACGAGAGCGTGCTCGAGGTCGGCACCGGGCACGGCTTCCAGACCGCGCTGCTCGCCGAGCTCGCGCGGGCGGTGTGGAGCGTCGAGCGCTGGCCGGACCTCGCCGAGACAGCGCGCGGCAACCTGGAGCGCCACCGAGCGCGCAACGTCGAGGTCGTGGTCGGCGACGGGACGCTCGGCCTGCCGGAGCACGCGCCCTACGACGCGATCGTGGTCTCCGCGGCTCACCCTCGCGTCCCCGAGCCGCTCGCCGAGCAGCTCGCCTCCGGCGGCCGCCTCGTACACCCGGTGGGACCCGGCGGCCGCGAGGAGGTGGCGCTGTTCGAGAAGGGACCGCGCGATCTCGTCCGGCGGCGCACGATCACCGGCGCGCACTTCGTCCGCCTCGTCGGGGAGCGCGGCTTCAGCGAGAGGTAGATTCCGCCGCGCGATGACGGGAAGAAGCCTGCTTCGGGGCCGAGACTTTCGGCTGGTGGCGGGCTCGGTCGGCCTCTCGGCGCTCGCCGGGCTGATCGGCCTGCTCGTCCTGGTGCGGATGCACAGGGGATGGGTGCCGACCGGCCCGGTCGGCCCACCGGCCGATCTCGCCGGCGGGAGCTCCGAGCCGCCGGGTCCGGCACAGCCGGCGCCCGAGGTCGTGACGGCCGGCACTCAGCCCTGAAGCGTGATCAACCGCTCCTCGGTCAGCTCGCGGACCGCGTAGGCGGGGCCCTCGCGGGTGTTGCCCGACTCCTTCACCCCGCCGTAGGGCATCTGGTCTGCGCGGAAGGTCGGCACCTCGTTGATCAGCACCGCCCCGTACTCCAGCTGCCTGGCGGCCTCGAGCCCGAGCTCGATGTCGCTCGTGAAGACCCCGGCCTGGAGCCCGAAGTGCGCCTCGTTCGCGAGCTCCAGCGCCTCGTCGAAAGAGCCGAATGAGTGCAGGGTCGCGACAGGGCCGAAGATCTCGTCGCACCACACCCGTGCGTCGCGCGAGGGCTCGCGGATCACGGTCGGTTCGAGGCAGCGGTCCTCGTCGGTCAGCTCGCCGCCGGTGAGGACCTCGCCGCCGCTCTGGGCGGCCTCGGCGATCCACTCCAAGACCCGGTCGCGATCGCCGTGTGAGATCAGCGGTCCCACGTCGGTGTCGGGGTCCATCGGGTCGCCGACCACGAGGCCCTCGACGTTCGCGACGAACCGCTCCACGAACGGCGATGCGATCGCCTCGTGGACGAGGATCCGCTGCACGGAGATGCAGCTCTGGCCGGCGTGGGAGTACGCGTGGAGCTTGGCCTTGTCGGCGGCGGTCTCCCAGTCGCCGTCCTCGTGCACGACGAGCGGCGCCGTCGAGCCGAGCTCCAGGTTGACCTTCTTGCGCGCGGCGCGAGCGCGGATGTCCCATCCGACCGCAGCCGACCCGGTGAAGCTGATCGCGCCGACGCGGGGGTCCTCGGTCAGCACGCCGCCGATCTCCGATCCGGAGCCGCACACCACGTTCAACCATCCGGAGGGAAGGCCTGCGTCGACGAATGCCTCGGCGAGCTTGATCGCCGAGATCGGCGTCTGCCCGGCCGGCTTCAGGACGACCGCGTTGCCCGCGGCGATCGCCGGCCCGACCTTGTGGGCGACGAGATTGAGGGGGAAGTTGAAGGGGGAGATCGCGGCGACGATCCCGTACGGGACCCGGATCACCAGCCCGAGCTTGCCGGCGCCGCTCGCGGAACCCTCCATCGGCACCGACTCGCCGGTCATGGTGCGCGCCTCGATCGCCGAGTAGGCGAGGGTGCCGACACAGCGCTGCGCCTCGACGCGAGCCGTCTTCATCGGCTTGCCCGCCTCGGCGGCGATCGCGATCGTCAGCTCGTCCTCGCGGTCGGCTACCAGCTCAGCGGCGCGCTCGAGCACCGCCGCTCGCTCGTGCTGAGGAAACCCCCCGCTCGCGAAGGCGTCGCCGGCGGCGGAGATCGCGCGGTCGACGACCCCGGTGTCGGCCTTCGCGACCCTCCCGACGACCGTGCCGTCGTAGGGGCTGCGGACCTCCGACCACTCGCCGGTCTCCACCCGGGCACCGGCGATCAGAAGCTCGTGGTCCGCTGCCTGAATCGTCTCCGTAGCCATGTTCCTCAGCGTACTACCCGTCCGCGAACGGCTGGACCGGGATCCCGTGATCGGTCTCCTTCATCCCGATCTCGTACGCCGCTCCGCCGCGGGAGGTGAGCCGCTCCGGCTCCCGTCCTTCGCCCTCGACGGTCAACTCGACGTCGGCGATCGAGCAGTTGAGCGTGTTGTGCTCGCCGCCGTCCGGGTCGGCGTACACCCAGGCGACGAAGTTGCGCTCCTCGGAGCCGACCCTGCCGCGCACGGTGACGTCGTCGCCGGGGAGGGTGAACTCGCACGAGGTCGGCGTGTCCGCGATCTCGGTGTTGCGGACGCGGTCGAGGCCCCCGAGCCGGATCTTCTCGCCGTCGAGGACGAGCAGCCCGTTCGCGACCCACGGCGTGGTCCACGGCCCGAGCTTGATCCGCCCGGCCGCGATATCGAGGTAGGTGCCGTCCCTTCCCTCGAAGCCCGCCCCCTGGATCCAGGTCCAGCGCTCGGCGTGCTCCGCGCCCCAGTTGTGACCGATCATCCCCGGCCAGCGCTCGAGGGAGATCTCCCTCCCCGCGACCTCGAGCCGGCCCGAGTAGCGCGCGTTGGGGTGGGGGCTGAGGAACTTCGTGCGCGGCAGCGGCGCGCGATACATCCATCCGTACGGGAGGTGGTGGAGCGGCTCCGCGTCGTCGGTGAAGGAGAGATCCCACGTCGCCTCCAGGCCCTCGACGGCGATCTCCCCCCGCGCCCGACCGGGCTCGAGAACGGCACCGTCGATGCGGATGTAGGCGCCGCCGTCCGCAGAGAGCTCGGTCGCCGGAAAGGTCGCCTTCGCCGCCGCGGGCCCGCCGGCCTCCGCGTCGAAGAGCGTGAACCAGATCGACGCCGTCGGCTCCGCGCGCGGGCGCTTGTGCACCGTGTGGCGGATCCACACCCCGAGGCCGCCGTCCGGCCGGCACGCCTTGATGTAGAAGCTCTCGTAGTGGCCGGCCTTGCGGTCGAGCTGCGGAAAGCGTGCCTGGGTTCGCACGCGGTGAACCTAACATGGGGCAGATGGTTGGGGGAAGGACTGCGTTCGGCGTGCTGGCGCTCGCCGTGGCCGTGGTGGCGGCGGTGGTCGGCCTCGTGTCCGCGGCCGGAATCGGCGGCGGGGATCTGCCGGGGATCTCGCTCGCGAGCGTCCCCGGGGATGAGGAGCCGGTCGCCTACGACTCCGCCCGGCGGGGCGAGTTCGAGGCCCGCGCTGCGACGGGCGCCTCGCACGTCGTGTTCGCCAACAGCCCTGGCGGCGCGACCGCGACCGCTGAGCGGGTGGCGCGATTTCGCGACGAGATCGAGGCGGCGGCATCGGGGTCGGAGACGGACCCCGACCTGCTCGAGGCGATGGTCTACCTGGAGAGCGCGGGCCGCCCCGAGGTGATCGCGGGAAGGGACCCGGCGCTCGCGTCGGGGCTTACCCAGATCGTCGCCTCGACCGGCGTCAGCCTGCTGGGGATGCGCATCGACCTCTCGCGCAGCCGCGCGCTGACGCGGGCGGCCCAGCGCGCGCTCACGCAGGACAAGATCCCCAAGGTCGAGAAGCTGCTCGCCGCGCGGGCGCGTATCGATGAGCGCTTCGATCCGCGCGAGGCGCTCGAGGGAGCGGTCCGCTACCTGGAGATCGCCCGCGGGCGCTTCGGGGCGGACGACCTCGCGGTCGTCTCCTACCACATGGGGATCGGCAATCTCGAGAACGTGATCGGCGCCTACACGGCATCGAACGCCTCTGGTGGGCGCACCGGCGAGGTGGTGGCGGCGAACGACCTCACCTACGCGCGGCTCTTCTTCGACTCCTCCCCGCTCCGCAATCCCGACGCGTGGGATCTGCTGTCCGGGTTCGGCGACGAGTCGAGCGAGTACTACTGGAAGGTGCTCGCCTCGCGGGAGGTCATGCGCCTGTACCGCGAGGACCGCGGCGAGCTGCGGCGCCTCGAGCGGCTCCACGCCGCGAAGGCGACCGCGGAGGAGGTCTTCCATCCGCGCACCGAGACGGAGGCCTTCGACGACCCCGAGGAGCTCGCCGCGGGGTGGCGGGACGGCGACGTCGTCCCGATTCCCGACGGAGAGGAGCTCGGGTACGTGGTCGGCGAGCAGCTCGCCGAGGTCGCGTCCGAGCTGGAAGCCGACCCGGCCCTGTACCGCGGGCTGCGACCGGAGGCGCTCGAGGTGCTCGTGCGGATGGCCGGCTGGGTGCGCGTGCTGAACGGAGGGGCGGGAAGCCTGACCGTCACCAGCGCGGTCCGGGACCGCGAGTACCAGCGCGAGCTCGGGAACCAGAACCCGGAGGCGACCGACGCCTACTCACTGCACACCACCGGGTGGTCGTTCGACGTCCTGCGCGACTACGAGAGCGATCGCCAGGCCGGCGCGTTCCAGTTCGTTCTGGACCGCCTCCAGGCTCTCGGCGTGATCGACTACGCCGTCGAGCCGGAGGCGATCCACGTGACCGTCTCGGGCCAGACGCTCAGCCCTTGACGGTCACCTCCCCGACCATCCCGAGGTCCTCGTGGTTGCCCACCGGGCAGAAGAACCTGTACGTCCCCGGCTCGCTCAGGTCGACCGAGAACTCGCCCGAATCGCCCGCCTGCAGGTCCTCCGGGAGCTCGGCCTGGCCGGTCGGTCCCTCGACCTCGAGATTGTGAGGAGCCTCGCCGTCGTTGGTGACGTCGAAGGAGACCTCCCCCGGCGCCACCGTGGGATCCGAGGGGTCGAACTTGAAGTCGGTGGCGGTGACATCCACCGTCTCGCCATCGCCTCCGCCCGCGGCGCCGGTCTCCTCGGTCGTCGGCGTGGTCGCGGCCGAGGTGTCCTCGTCGTCATCGTCGCCGCCACACGCCGCGAGGCCGATCGATGCGGCGACGGCGAGGATCGCAACCGCGCTCCAGCGTGGAAGCGAGCGACGGGATGTGGTTCTGTGCGATCTGAGCACGGTGGTCTCCTTTCGGCTGGCTACAGTTGTCCGGTCATACGACCGAGGAGGCCCCCCGGATTGCGCCGGCGACGGCAGCGGGCCGGATTTCAATCCCGAGGCTGGGAGCATCCGTAGTTCCCCATGTGGTCTGTTTCGGACGAAGCGCTGCTGGCGGGGCTCGCGTCGGGCGATCCTGAGGCGGCCGCCGCCTTCGTCCGGCGCTTCCAGGCGCGTGTCTTCGGGCTGGCGAGGACGATCGTGGGAGACGCGGCGGCGGCGGAGGAGATCGCCCAAGAGGCGCTGCTCCGTGCGTGGCGGCACGCCGGCGCCTACGATCACCGCCGGGGCAGGGTGGAGACGTGGCTGCTGTCGATCACCCGCAACCTCGCGATCGATCACCTGCGGCTCAGACGCGGTGAGCCGATCGACCCGGACAGCCTCGCGGCGCGAGAGGCGCTGTTCATGCGCGCGCCCGAGGACCCGGCCGGCGAGGCGCGCGAGGAGATCGAGGCGCTGCGCGAGGCGCTCGCCTCGCTTCCCGCGGAGCAGCGGCGGGCGCTGCTGATGGCCGCCCTGTGGGGATTCACGGCGAACGAGATCAGCGAGATGGAGGGCGCGCCACTGGGAACCACGAAGTCGCGCATCCGCAGCGCGATGTTGAAGCTGCGCGGGGAACGCGGGGTGGCCGATGAGCGGTAGAGCGAGCTGTGAGGAGCTGGGGGCGATCGCGCCCGAGCTCGCGGTGGGGATCGCCGGCGGTGACGAGCGCGCCCGCGCGCTCGATCACCTTGCCGGGTGTCCCGCCTGCCGGCGGCACCTGGAGGGCCTGTCGAGCCTCGCCGATGAGCTGCTTCTGCTCGGGCCGGCGCAGGAGCCGCCGGCCGGCTTCGAGTCGCGGGTGCTCGGCGAGGTCCGGGAGCCTCGCGAGCGCCCGCGCCGGAGGCCGTTGATCGCCGTCGGGGCGGCTGCGGCCGCGGCGCTCGCGACCGCGGCGGGGATGTGGCTCGCGTTCCGCGACGACCTCGAGATCGCGGATCGATACCGGCAGACG
>JBOGZH010000363.1:0-6205 GCA_050697095.1 Solirubrobacterales bacterium | reverse complement strand
GTCCTGCTCCTGCTGCTGCCGTTCTACGACCGCAACCCGGAGCGGCGTCCCGAGCGGCGCCCGATTGCGACCACCGCCGGGATCCTGACCGTCGTCGCGATCGCCTACCTGACGTTCCTCGGCGCGCAGGCCGGCTCGCCGACCGAGATCGAGCTCACGGTCGCGAAGGAGTACGAGGCGGGCAAGGAGGTCGCCGCCCAGTCGGGGTGCCTCGCCTGCCACCTGTTCGAGCACAACGGCAACCCGGGTCCCGGCCCCGAGCTGACGCACATCGGCGAGAAGCTGCCGCGCAACGCGATCGCACGCTCGCTCGTCGTCGGCCCGGGCGAGATGCCCTCGTACAGGAACCTCCCCCCGGACAAGTTCAACGACCTGGTCGACTTCCTCGCCTCGCTGCGATAGGCGCCGGACCCCCCGGCGCGGGCGGGCCGCTGGGTAAGCTCGCGATATGAAGGCAGCTGCAGGTGAAGCGCCGAGCGGGGCGGTGCGCCCGGACCGCACCTCGGACGAGTTCGCGGCGCAGGTGCAGGGGATGTTCGACCGCATCGCCGGCGTCTACGACCTCATGAACACGGCGATGACGGCGGGTCTCCATCATCGCTGGCGCACCCTCGCCGCCGACCGCGCGGAGCTGTCGAGCGGCGAGAGTGCGCTCGACGTGTGCTGCGGCACTGGCGACCTGGCGCTCGAGCTGCGCCGCCGAACCGGGCCGGAGGGGAGGGTGGTGGGGTGTGACTTCTCGGAGCGGATGCTCGAGCTGGCGCGCCGGAAGGCCGCAGGCGCCGGGTTGCTCGAGGTCGAGTTCGAGTGGGCGGACGCGCTCGAGCTCCCCTACGAGGACGGTTCCTTCGATGCGGTCACGGTCGGCTTCGGGGTTCGCAACCTTGCCGACATCGAGCGCGGAGTGCGCGAGATGGCGCGCGTGCTGCGCCCGGGCGGACGGTTCGTGATCCTCGAGATCACGGAGCCTCGGCGCCCCCCGTTGTCCTGGTTCCACAGCCTGTGGTTCGAGCGCATCGTCCCCCGGCTCGGGACCCTCGCCGGCGACAGCGCCGCGTACTCCTATCTCCCCGAGTCGGTGAAGCGCTTCCCGCCGCCCGAGGGCCTGGCGGCGATCATGGACCGGGCCGGCATCGAGGGTGTCCGCTGGACCCTGCTCGCGGGCGGGATCATCGCGATCCACCGTGGGACCCGGGCGGGATAGGCATGCCCCGCCCTTCCGCGGTCCCGCCGCCGGTCACCTCCGTCCTGGAGGCGGCCGGGACGTGGCTGCCCGCGGGGATGACTGCGGTCGAGGAACGGCTCGCCGAGCTCACCGCCGGGCACGGCGCGGCGCTCGCGGGGGACGCCGGCGCGACGCTGGCGGCCGGGGGCAAGCGCCTCCGACCGATGCTCGTCCTGCTGTGCGCCGGGCCGGGGGGCGGGGAGAGCGCCGCGCGGGCGGCAACGGCCGTCGAGCTGGTCCACATGGCGACCCTCGTTCACGACGACGTCCTCGACGGGGCCCAGCTGCGGCGCGGCGAGCCGACTGTCGCGGCGCGGTCCGGAAGGAGGCGCGCGGTGGCCACCGGAGACCTGCTCTTCTCGCGCGCCTTCGCCGAGCTTGGAGCGAACGGCGGCACGCGCCAGGTCGAGCTGCTCAGCTCGACGTCGGTGGGGCTCGCCCTCGGCGAGCTCGCGCAGCGGCGGGACGCCTTCGACACGGATATCTCGGCAGACCGCTACCTGGAGCGCTGTGGGCTGAAGACGGCGCGTCTGTTCGAGTGCGCGTGTCTTCTGGGCCGCGCAGGGAAGGCGAGCGGCGACGAGCCCGAGCTCGCCTCGTTCGGGGCGGGGATCGGGCTCGCCTTCCAGCTTCTCGATGACGTCCTCGACGTCACCGGGCCGCCGCAGCGGACCGGGAAGGCGCGCGGAACCGACCTCCTGGACGGCACCGTCACGCTGCCGTTGATCTTTGCCCGGGAGGAGGACCCGTCGCTCGCCGACGTTGAGCTGCGCGGCCTCGATGAGGCGGGCGCGGAGTCGGTGTGCGACGGGATCGCCGCCACCGGCGCGCTCGATCGGGTGCGCGCGCTCGCGCGCGAGGAGGTCGAGGACGCGAAGCGGGCGTTGGACGAGGCACCGCTGTCCCGTGAGGAGCGTGAGCTGCTCCGCCTCGTCGCGGACGGCGTCGTCGAGCGCTACTCGTAGCCAGCGACGCTTGCGCACGGCGAAGTGCCTACTCCCAGGTTTAGAGCTCCCCAGACGAGGAGTACGCGGTTGTCTAGAAGTCCTCCGGGAGGATGTGATCCCCGACCAGGGCGGAAATGAAACGCTCGGTCTCTTCCTCCATGTTGGCGCGCGTGAGCCGGGCGAGATCTTCGATAAGCATGTCGGTCCCGCGGTCGAGCTCGACGTCGAACATGTCGACGGTCGCCTGGCTGTAGACGCCGCTGCCCACCCACTCGCAATCCGGGCACCGCACCTCCACGGCCCAGTTGCGCTCGTCGGCCGGCGCCCAGTCGATCGGATACACCAGGCCCGATCCGCAGCCGGCGCAGATGTGGAGATCGCTGCCGGTGCGGGGGGTGGCCTTCGGCGCCGGGGGCGCGAACGCGAGCGGGTCGAGCTGCGCTCGCTCGGCCGTCTGGCCGTCGTCGAACCCCGCCTGGCCGCCTCCCGTACTCATCCCTCCTTCTATCGGCCGAAGAGCGTCCGGCTTTAGTCCTATTTGTAGAAAAGTCTCGCGATCCCGCAAACAGCGAGGAGGCGGTCGGGACGCGGAATAGACTGGAACGAGATGGTGCTCAGTGATCGGACCATCAGAGCGGAGATCGAGTCGGGGCGGCTGTCGTTCGATCCCTACGACCCCGATCTGGTCCAGCCGTCGAGCGTCGACGTGCGGGTCGATCGGCGCTTCCGCGTCTTCCACAACGCGCGCTATCCCTACATCGACGTACGCCAGCCGATGGATGACCTGACGGAGCTGGTGACGGTGAGCGGGGATGAGCCGTTCATCCTCCACCCTGGGGAGTTCGTGCTCGGCCAGACGCTGGAGCGCGTGCGGCTCCCCGACGATCTGGTGGCTCGCCTAGAAGGCAAGAGCAGTCTTGGCCGCATGGGCCTTCTGATCCACAGCACGGCGGGATTCGTCGATGCCGGCTTCGAGGGGAACCTGACCCTGGAGCTCTCGAACGTCGCCAACCTCCCGATCACGATCTACCACGGGATGCCGATCGGCCAGATCTCGTTCATGCGCATGGACGGCCCTGTGGAGCGGCCGTACGGGAGCGACGAGACGGGCAGCAAGTACCAGGGCCAGGAGGAGCCCACGCCCAGCCGCTTCCACCTGAACTTCGAGAAATAGCTGGTTCACATCCCCGTGGGGGCACCGCGGTACCATCCGTGCGATGCCGAATATCGGACCACTCGAGATTGCGATCGTCCTCGTCATCGCGTTGATCATCTTCGGGCCGAAGAGGCTGCCCGAGCTGGGCCGCTCGGCGGGCCGCGGGTTCCGGGAGTTCAAGAACTCGGTGACCGGCGACCGTGACAAGGAGGACGCCGACGCGAAGCGCGCCGAGCTTGAGGATTCCTCGAAGCCGGAGGAGCCGGTCGAGGGCGAGGTCGTCGGCGACCGCAGGGACTGAGTAGGGGCGTGGCCCGTCACCGGGCTGTCAAGTTCGACGAGCACCTGAGCCTCGTCGAGCATCTGGACGAGCTTCGCACCCGCCTGATCGTCTCGATCGCCGCGCTGCTCGTCGCATCGGCGCTTTGCTTCTGGCAGAACGACCTCCTGCTCGAGATAGCCAACCGCCCCCTCCCGGGCGACCTGGTCCCGATCACCTTCGGGGTCACGGAGCCGTTCATGACCACCGTGACGCTCTCGATCTACGGCGGGATCCTGGTCGCGCTGCCGGTGATCCTCTATCAGGCCTACGCCTACGTGTTGCCGGCGTTCTCCCCCCGGGAGCGACGGGTCGTCCTCCCGTTCCTGCTCATGGTCCCGTTCCTGTTCATCGCCGGCGTCGTGTTCGCCTACTTCGTCGTCATCCCCGCGGCGACCAAGTTCCTGTTGAACTTCAACGCCGCCGAGTTCAACATCGAGGTGCGCGCGCGCGAGTACTACAGCTTCTTCGCGCTCACCTGCATCTCGATCGGGGTCCTTTTCCAGATCCCGATCGGCGTGCTGGCGGTCACCCGACTCGGGATCACGACCCCCGAGCAGTTGGCGCGCAACCGCAAGTACGCGATCCTCGTGATCGCGGTGGTGGCGATGCTGCTCCCCGGCACGGACCCGGTGACGATGCTGATCTCGATGCTCCCGCTCGTGCTCCTGTTCGAGCTCAGCCTGCTTCTCGCGCGGCTCTTCGGACGACCGCCCGACGAGGCCGCCGCGGGGCGCGCGGCCGAGGAAGCCGGCTGACGGCGCGCCGCGCTAGCTAGGCTGACGACGTGCTCTTCGACCTGCGCGGAAAGCGACGTCGCTTCATCCAGGTGGTATACGCGCTGCTCGCGGCGCTGTTCCTGATCAGCTTCGTCGGCTTCGGGATCGGCAGCGACGTCTCCGGCGGCATCTTCGATGCCCTGGGCGTCGGTGGGAGCGACAGCAGCTCGTCGAACCCGCAGTACGAGTCCCAGATCGAGAGCGCGGAGCAGAGGCTCGCTCAGGACCCGAAGGACGAGGACGCGCTCGTGGAGCTGGCGCGGGTGCACTTCCTCGCGGGGCAGAACGCGCTCGAGGCCGATGAGCAGACCGGTCAGCCCGTGGTCACCGACGAGTCGCGGCTCCAATTCGACGAGTCGGTGAGCGCGTGGGAGCGCTACCTCAAGCTCGAGTCGAAGAATCCGGACGCCAACGCGGCCGGGCTGGTGGTGCAGGGATACGTCCTCCTCAATGACGCCGAGGGCGCCGCTGAGACGCAGCGCATCGTCGCCGAGGCGCGGCCCTCCCAGGGCGCGTACTCCAACCTCGCCTTCTACCTCTACGCCGCGGGTGACCTCGAGGGCGGCGACGAGGCCGCGCAGCGGGCGGTCGCCGAGGCCGAGGGCTCGCAGAGGGCAGGTGTAGAGAAGCAGCTCGCGAGGATCAGGAGGGCCGCGGAGAAGCAGGAGGAGCAGCTCAAGAAGCAGGCCAAGAACGCCCCCGAGGGAGCGAACCCGCTCCAGAGCCCGCTCGGTGGTGGGCTGGGCGGGAGCTCCCCTGCGCCGCAGCCCGCGCCGTAGCGCGGCTACCATCAACCCGCGCCCGGGCCGTTAGCTCAATTGGTAGAGCAGGGGCCTCTTAAGCCCAAGGTTGAAGGTTCGAGTCCTTCACGGCCCATCGCATTAGAAAGCGGGATGCGCCGTCCTTCGGGGCGGCGCTTCGCTTCTGTGGGCAACGGATTGGGCAACGCACTCTGAAATCCGGGAGCACATCTCGTTAGCACGTACTCTGGAGACATGCCCGTAACGGTCGCAAAGTCGTCCGCCGCAGAGCGCCGCGAGCGCAACAGGCTGATTGCGGCCGCGCGCGCCGATGGCGAGGACTGGACCTCGATCGCGTACCGCCACGGCATCTCGGAGAGGCAGGCTCGTCGGGCCAAGAAGTCGGCGATTCTGCTTGCCGCCGAGGAGGAGGGCTGGCGCACCAGGGCGCGCCGTGATGGGGGGACCCCCGATGGCTGATCCGAAGCAAACCCGACTCAGCCCCGCCGACAGGCGCGCCCGGGATCGGTTGATGCGCGAGGAGCACGAGCAGGGGGCGACGCTGCAGGCGTTGGCTCAACGTTTCGGGGTCAGCGTCGCGACGGTCAAGCGAGCCATCAGCCGGGCCTGCACCCTGAGCGCCGAGGAGCAGCTTGCCAACGTGGACCCGGCCCGCGACCTCCTCGCGATCCTCGACGCCCTGCGGCAGGCGCTGGCCACCTGCGTCACCGAGATGCGGGAGGGGGATAACTCCGCCGCTCGTGTCGGAGCCGCGAAGGCGACGGTTTCGGTCGGAGGGGCACTTCGCGACACGCTCGCGAGCGCGGGGCACCTGCCTGGTCGCATCGTAAATCCGACCTCCTCGGGCGAGCACGTCCAGGCGCACTGGAAAGGAAGAAGATCGCGGACGCATTCCTCGACGTGGCCGATAAGCACGGTCTCGACTGGCCGGAAATCGAACGCGAGCTGGATCACGAGCTGGAGGAAGCCCTTTCGTGACCGTCGCGTCCTTAGACGCCGACTTGAAGCAACTCTGCGA
>JBOGZH010000362.1:0-3866 GCA_050697095.1 Solirubrobacterales bacterium | reverse complement strand
TGAGCGGCGCGGCGGCGATCACCGCGGCGGCGTCGGGGCGCTCGACGAGCTTCTCGATCACCGCGGCGATCAGCTCCGGGGTGACCATCGGGCGGGCGGCGTCGTGCACCGCCACGAGGTCGGTCTCGACCATCTCCACCGCCGCGGCCACCGACTCCGAGCGCGAGGCGCCGCCGGCGACCACCCGGCTGTCGAGCGAGTCGATCGCCTCGGCGAGCTCGGCGAAGCGCCGCTCCTCGCCCGCGGGAGCGGCGATCACCGCCGCGTCGAGGTGGGGCGTCGCCGCGAACGCGCGCAGCGACCACTCCAGGATCGGCCGGCCCGCGAGCTCGACCAGCGCCTTGGGGCCCTCGGCGCCGAGGCGCTCCCCCCCGCCGGCCGCGGGAATCACGGCTGTGGCGGACGGGGCGCCCTCCCCGGGGCGCCCCACCACCCGTCCGCCTCTCTCCTCCTCAGGCCGTTGCCTTGGCGCCGAAGCGCTCCTCCAGCAGATCGTCGAGGTAGGTCTCGGCCCCGTCCTCGTCCTTGCCGAGTGCGTACATGAACTCGGACGCGAGGATCTTCTTCGCCCGCGTGTACATCTGCTTCTCGCCGGTGGAGAGCCCCTTCTCCCACTCGCGGATCGCGAGGTTGCGGACGACCTCGGCGAGCTCGAACACATCGCCGGTCTTGATCTTCTCGCGGTTGTACTTGAAGCGCCGATTCCAGTTCTTCGGCATCTCGGAGACGTCGCCGGTGAGCACCTTGATCACCTTCTTGACATCGCTCCCGCCGATCACGCGGCGCAGGCCGGCCAGTCCTGCGTTCTCGCACGGAACCATGACGGTCATGTCGTTGTGGAGGATCTTGATCGTCAGGTAGTCCCGCTTCTCCCCAAGCAACTGCTTGCCTTCCTTCTTGATCACGACTCCGGCCCCGTGGTGCGGGTAGACGACGTTGTCGCCCTCTTTGAAGTCGCACTGGACCGGGTGCACCTCGGGGCCTGTCTTTATCGGATCTTCTACTAGCTCCGGAATCTGTCGCCTCCTCTTCGTCGAGACGGCCGCCCCAGGGCGGCCGTCAACTCTGTAGATACCGGTCGACCAGGTCGACCTCCTGAAGCCTGCGAAGGCCCTCGCGGATGTCGCGTGCCCTCTCGCCCACGCCCTCGATCCCCTCGAGATCCGCCTCGCTCGCCGAAAGGATCTCGTCGAGCTCGCCGAAGCGGTGGATCACGCGCTCCGCGACGAGCCTCGGGAGCCGCGGGATCCGGCCGAGCACGCGGTAGCCGCGCGGGCTCACCGGGTGATCGAGGGCATTGATCTTGCGGTCGTACCCCAGGAGCTCGGCGAGCCTTCCGAAGTCGAGCAGGTCGGCGTGCGAGAGCCGCGCGAGGGCCGCGAGCGTCGCCTCCACGGCCCGCTCGGAGCCGTCGGTCGCGTAGTCGCGAACGAGGGCCTCACGATCCGCCGTGACGCCGACCACCGTCTCCTCGAGCTGGGTCTCGATCAGCCGCCCCTCGGTGCCGAGCTCGATGATGTAGCGCTCGACCTCGACCGCCATCCGGGTCACGAGCTCGGCGCGCTGGAGCATCGCGAGCACGTCGTGCAGCACGCCCCCGCCCTCGAACTCGAGCGCGGTGAGCCTGGTGGAGACCTGATCGAGCCGGGCGCGGTACTTCTCCAGCGTGGCGAGGCCCTGGTTGGCCTTGCTGAGGACCGTGGGGATGTCCTGGAGGATGTACTTCATGCCCTCGAGGTAGAGGGAGACCACGTCGCGGCGCTCCGAGATCGAGATCACCAGCGAACGGGTCTGCTTCGAGACGCGGTCGGCGGTCCTGTGGCGCGTCCCGGTCTCCATCGAGACGATCGTCGGATCCGGCATCAGCTGGACGTTGGCCCACGAGATCCGCTTCGCCTCGGCGTCGAGCACGATCGCGCCGTCCATCTTCGCCACCTGGTACAGGAGGGCCGGCGTGTAGTCGATGTCGAGCTTGATCCCGCCCGAGGACAGGAACGAGATCTCCTCCGGCTCGCCGAGGACGAGCAGGCCGCCGGTGCGGGCGTGGACGATGTTGTCGATGCCCTCGCGGAGAGGGGTCCCCGGGGCGACCATGTCGAGGGCTCGCAGCAACCGGGGGTCCTGACGCGCCTCCAGCTCGTTCAGATCTCCCCCGGGCATCGGCGCCATCTCTGCGAGCCATCATGGCAAAAGGCGCTGCACGGCGCGGGCCAGCGCAATTCCGTGTGGAAAGCTCGGAATGAGCTCTGTCAAGCGGCTTCGCGCACCCGCGCGTTGAACGCCGCGCGCAGCGCGCGGTTGAGCGCGGGGTGCGCATCGAGGCCCTCAATCGGCTCCGAGGGCGCCGGCCCGATCACCGATCCGAGCCCGAACTTGAGCGCCTCCGCGACCCGGCGCTCGGGGTGCGCGACGTGGCGCAGCTCGCCCGTCAGGCCGATCTCTCCGAAGCACGCACGGGGGCTTCCCGACCCCTCGCCAAGCGGCTCGCCGCGATGGGCGGAGGCGAGCGCGAGGGCGACCGCGAGGTCGGCGCCGGGCTCATCGACCCGCACGCCGCCGGCGACGTTCACGAACACGTCCGCGCTCGCCAGCGACACCCCGCCGTGGCGCGCGAGCACCGCGAGGACGAGGCTGAGGCGATTGCGGTCGATGCCAGTGGCGATCCGGCGCGGAGGGACGACCTCGGTCGGCGCGACCAGCGCCTGCACCTCGACGAGCAGCGGCCGGGTCCCCTCCATCGCGCACAGCACGCACGACCCGGGCGCCGTGGTCGCCTCGCCGACGAAGCGCGCCGAGGGATCCACGACCTCGGTGAGCCCGCCCGAGCGCATCTCGAACACCGCCACCTCGCTGGTCGCGCCGAAGCGGTTCTTCAGCGCCCGCAGGGTGCGATAGCTGCGCTCCCGCTCTCCCTCGAACATCAGCACGCAGTCGACCAGGTGCTCGAGGGCGCGCGGTCCGGCGAGCGCGCCCTCCTTCGTCACGTGGCCGACGAGGATGACCGCGACGCCGAGCCGCTTCGCCGTCTCCATCAGCGCCCCCGCGGCCTCGCGGACCTGGGCGACCGATCCCGGCGCGCCCGACGCTTCCTCCGCGTGAACGGTCTGGATCGAATCGACGACGCAGACCTCGGGACGCTCCGCCTCGAGCGCGGCGAGGACCGCACCGAGCCCGGTCTCGGCGATCACCGGGACGCCGAGCGCCACCTCGCCGAGGCGCTCGGCGCGAAGCCTCACCTGGGCCGCGGACTCCTCGCCGGAGACGTACAGTGTCCGCCGCCCGGCGGCCGCCAGATTGCCGAGCGCCATCGCCGCGACGGTGCTCTTGCCGATTCCCGGCGAGCCGCCCAGCAGGACCAGCGACCCCGGCACGATCCCGCCCCCCAGGACCCGATCGAGCTCCCCGATCCCGCACTCCAGGCGGGCGACCTGCGGCGCCGCGACCTCGCGCAGGGGCACGGCCTTCGGGGCGCTCGCGCGGGCCCGACCCTGCCCGCGGCCCCTCGAGCGCGACGGCGCCGCGCGCTCGGCGAGCGTGTTCCATTCACCGCAACCCGGGCACTGACCGGTCCAGGTCAGGGCCTCGTGGCCGCACTGCTCGCAGACATAGCGTGATCCGGAACGCGCCATCGGACGACTGACTCTAGGAATCCCGTCCGACGCGACCGCGCCCCCGGCCGCCCTCCGCTAGCGGGAAGGTCCGCTAGATTCCACGCCGGGTCAAGGATGGCGGCGCGGATTAGCGGGACTTCGACAAGAGGGTGGATGGGGGTTAGGCGCGTGCGCGGGGGCGCCGCAGCCCGAGCTGGGCGCCGCACGCGGCCGAAGCGGGTAGCAGCGCTCATGACTATCCGGTTCCGTCAGGTG